>NZ_JBSGFQ010000011.1:0-175814 GCF_053603495.1 Nonomuraea sp. NPDC004186
GCATCGGTCTTGGGACCGATGCGCGCGGCCGGATCTCGCGGTTAGGTTCGTGGCGTGCGCGAACAGATCCGTCTCCCGCTGCTGAGCCGGGTGCCGGCCTGGATCTGGGTGACGATCGACGCCGGGGTCGCCCTCTTCTTCGCCGCCGCCTTCGTCGGCCTGGCCGCGTCGAGGAACCCGTCGGCGCCCGACGCGCTCGACTACGCGGCCGCCCTGGCCACCGGCCTGCCCGTCGCGGTCAGGCGGTTGTGGCCGCGGGCGGTGTTCGTGATCGTCCTGGTGGGCGGGCTCGGCATGCGCGAGTTCTTCATGCCGCACGCCGACCTGCTCTGCCTACCTCTCGTGCTGTACACGCTGGCGACGCGGGGCAGGGCCGTCGTCGCGCTGCTCGTGGCGGCCGCGGTCGCGGCGCAGGGCGTGCTGGCTCCGCCGCTGACGGCCGTCGTACGCGACCGGCTCGGGCTGGTGCTGGCGATCATGGTCGCCGCCTGGGCCGCCGGCACCGCCGTACGCCAGCGCAGGCGCTACACCGAGCAGCTCGCCGCACAGGCGGAGGAGTGGGCACGGGCGGAGGCCATGGCGGAGCGGCTGCGGATCGCCAGGGAGCTGCACGACGTCATCGGCCACGGGCTCGGCACGATCGCCGTGCAGGCGGGCGTGGCGGGTCTCCTGGGCGGAACGGAGGAGATGCGCGGCGCGCTGACCTCCATCGAGGAGACCAGCCGGTCGGCGCTGCGCGAGACCAGGCGGCTGCTCGGCGTGCTGCGCGAGGACGGCGAGGCCGAGCTCGCCCCCGCTCCCGGCCTGGCCGACCTCGGCGCGCTCGCCGAACGGACCAGGGCGGCGGGCCTGGAGGTGGAGCTGACGATCGACGGCGAGGTGGATGGAGAGATGGAGCTGACGGTCTACCGGATCGTCCAGGAGGCGCTGACCAACGTGCTCAAGCACGCCGGGGCCCGCCACGTCCGGGTCCGGGTCGAACGGCAGGGAGACGGGCTGGTCGTCGAGGTCGTCGACGACGGCCCGCGCGGCCAGGCACGGCCGTACGGGCACGGCCTGACGGGGCTGCGCGAGCGCGTGCGCGTCTTCGGCGGCGAGTTCGAGGCGGGCGCGCGTCCCCTGCGCGGCTTCCGCGTCATGGCGAGGCTGCCGCTGTGATCAGAGTGATGGTGGCCGACGACCAGCCGCTCATCAGGGCCGGCTTCCGCCGGTTGATCGACAGCGCGCCGGGGTTCCACACGGTCGGCGAGGCCGCCACGGGCGCGCAGGCCGTGGCGGCGGCCGCCCGGGACCGTCCCGACCTCGTGCTCATGGACGTGCGCATGCCCGAGATGGACGGCATCGAGGCCACGCGCCGCATCTGCGCCGACCGCCCGCGCACGCGCGTGCTCATCGTGACCACCTTCGACCTGGACGAGTACGTCTACGGAGCCCTCCAGGCGGGCGCCGCGGGATTCCTGCTCAAGGACACCCCGCCCGCCGACCTGCTCAGGAGCGTCGAGGTCATCGCGTCGGGCGAGTCCCTGCTGGCCCCGACCGCCACCCGGCGGTTGATCCAGCGGTACGTGAGCCCGGCGCCACCGATCCGCGGCCTGGACGTCACCGAACGCGAGCGCGAGGTCCTCGTCCTGGTGGCCCGGGGCCTGTCCAACGCGGAGATCGCGCAGAGCCTGTACGTCAGCCTCAGCACGGTCAAGACGCACGTCAGCAGCCTGCTGACCAAGCTCGGTGCGCGCAGCCGCGTCCACCTGGTCATCGCCGCCTACGAGGCCCGGCTGGTCTGAGACGTGGACTCCCTGCGGTCTCGTATGGCCTAGAATCCGGCAGATGTTCAGGGCCCCCGCCCGGCTGGCCTGGCTGGACGCCCTGCGGGGGCCGGCCGCGCTGGCCGTCACCATGCACCACGCCGGCTGGACCTTCGTCCCGGACCTCTGGGTGGAGGTGGACCGGCGGATCGACCTCGGCAGCTGGGGCGTGTTCGTGTTCTTCCTGGTCAGCGGGTACATCATCCCCGCCTCCCTGGAACGGCGCGGCGACGTGCGCGCCTTCTGGACCGGGCGGGCCTTCCGCCTCCTCCCCCTGCTGATCAGCGCCTGCGGCCTGGTGCTGCTCCTGGCCCTGGCAGGCGTGCTCCCCCTCGACCCTCAGCTCGCCGAGCGCCCTCTCCCCGTGGTCGCGCTCGGCAATCTGACCATGTTGCAGGAGCTGCTCAACCTGCCGGCCGTCATCACCGTGACGTGGACGCTCTCGTACGAGATGGCGTTCTACCTGATCAGCGTCGCGCTGTTCCAGGTGCGGCAGGCCGGCAGGTCGGCGGAGATCGCCGTCGTCCTGGCGCCGGTGGCCGTGGGCCTGGGCCTGCTGGTGCCGCAGACGATGATCGGCGGCCGGGACGACGTGGCCGCCGTGCTGCTCCCCGTCGCGGTCGTGGCGGCCATCGCGGTGACCGCCCTCGGGCACGGCAGGGTACGTACGGCCGCCGCGGTCGCGGGCGGTCTCCTCGGGCTCGGGCTGGTGATCCTGGGCAGCCGGGCCGGCACCTGGCAGGGCGTGATCATTTTGGCGACGATGTTCGCGGGGACGGCGGTGTACCGGGCCGAGCAGGGAGCCGTCCGCTGGCGTACGGCGGCCGTCGCGGTGGCGGTGGTGCTGGGCTGCGGGCTCTTCGCCAAGGACGAGCCCAGCTGGGCGCCCGCGATCGCGCTCGCGTACGGCGCCTTCGGGCTGGCGTTCGCGCTGCGCCGGCGGGCGTTCCCGCGCTGGCTGGCGCGGCTCGGCGTGATCAGCTTCTCCCTCTACCTGCTGCACCCGATCCTGCTGCACGTGATCCCGAACCCGGTGCTCTACTTCCTGGCCCTGATCCCGCTCAGCGCCATGACCTACCGGCTGATCGAGGCCCCGGCACAGCGCCTCGGCAAACGCCTGATCGCCGGCGGCGCGGAGCCTCGATGAGGCGGCTCACGGCTTGCGGCCGACTCCTCCGTACAGCCATCGCGTGGCGGCGGGAGCCGGGTCGGCCGGGTCGGGGTGCCAGGCGTCGATGGTGACCACACCGGGATCCACCAGGTCGAACCCATCGAAGAAGCTCGCCACGTCGGCGTGCTCGCGGAAGTAGATCGGCGTCGGCGTGGCCGCGTACACCGTCTCGATCTGGGCGACCGCGTCCGCCGGGTGGCCGTCGACGGTGACGTGGGTGGCCGTCAGGTGACTGCCGGACACCAGGGCGTGGCGGAGCTGGCCCATGACCGAGGCGCGCTCCTCCAGGGTGAGGAAGTGCACCATGGCGATCATCAGGACGCCGACCGGCTCGTTGAAGTCGATGAGCTTGACGGTCTCCGGGTGCCCGAGCACGTCGGCCGGGCGGCGCATGTCGGCGGCGGCCACGGTGGTGTTGTGGTCGGTCGCCAGGAGCGCGCGGCCGTGTTGCAGCACGACGGGGTCGTTGTCGACGTACACCACCCGGGCGTCCGGGATGATCTGCTGGGCGATCTCGTGCGTGTTGCCCACGGTGGGCAGGCCGGAGCCGATGTCGATGAACTGCCGGATCCCCTGCCGGGCCATGTGCCGCACCGCGCGGCGCAGGAACGCCCGGTTTTCCTGGGCCAGCTGGCGGATCTCGGGCATCGCCTTCTCGACCCGCCGTACGGCGTCGCGGTCGACCTCGAAGTTGTCCTTGCCTCCGAGGTAGTAGTCGTACATACGGGCGACGCTTGGCCTGGTGACGTCGATCCCCATAGCTCCGCCACCGCCTTGCTCCGGCATGTCACGGCCTCCATTCGTGATCATTCCGTACACAAGCTATCGCAATCCGCGAAGGAGACTGTCAGGTTTTGGTGTCAAACGTGGCGTTCTGCTCCCGTCGTCGAGCCGGCCGGGGCCGCCTACAGGAGGTCGTTGATCAGGTCCCGGAAGTCCTTGCGGTAGTCGAAGTTCTGCATGTCCTGCAGCCACACCGTGCGGATGAAGGGGATCTTGAGGTCCTTCCTGATCCTGCGCAGCCAGATCTCCCAGTCGTCGTCCTTGATGACGCCCAGCCGGTAGCCGGTGTGGGCGGCCTCGTAGCGATTGAATATGGACCAGGCGAGGGCGATGTTCTGCACGGAAATTTCCGGATTTCGTCGGACGCTGTCCCCGATGAAATCGATGTCCGCGAATATCTCGCGAACGCGGTCATTATCGATGATCATGGTGTTGATCTCGTTGAGATAATCGATGAGCCGCTGGTGGGTGCCGTACTCGAGATTGGCGGCCACCAGCCTGGTCTGCCTCGTCAGCGCCCTCGTCTGGAGCCCGACGAAGAGCAGCGTGACGAGGTTCATCGCCGCGGTCAGCAAGGCCACGCCCTGCGCATTCATGAGACGAGTATCCGGAAGACCACCATTCCATAATACGCGGACCCGATATTCATCGCGTCGCGCAAAGTTATTCAGCCGGAATTGCTCCTATTACGACCGAATGGCGTGATGGTGGATATCCGCGTGGCGAGTTCGGTCAAGTGGGTCAGCCACGAATCGGCGGCGGGGTCGGGCACGGCGACGATGACGTGGTCGATACCCAGGGCGGCGAGTTCGGCGCAGCGCCGGACGCTCTGCTCGACGCTCTCGCCCTCGGGGATGCGCATGTGGAGGGTCTTCTCGATGTCCTCGTAGGGCCGGCCCAGGCGTTCGCAGTGGGCGCGCAGGACGCCGAGCTTGTGCCGGACGTCGGCGCCGTACAGGAAGTTGCAGGCGTCGGCGTACTGGGCGACGAGGCGGAGGGTCTTCTTCTCCCCGCTGCCGCCGATGAGGATGGGCGGGTCGGCCTGCGGCGCGTTGAGCGTACGTTCCAGGCTGTAGTGCCGGCCCCGGTACGGCCCGTCCTGGTCGCTCCACATCTGCCTGGCGATCTGGAGGGTCTCCTCGAGCCGCTCGAACCGTTCGGCCAGCGGCGGGAAGGGCAGCCCGAGACCGCGGGCCTCGGGCTCGTACCAGCCGGCGCCGATGCCGAGGACGGCACGACCGCCGGAGAGCGCGTCCAGGGTGCTGACCTGCTTGATCAGCAGGCCGGGCGCGCGGTAGACGGCGCCGGTCACGAGCGCGCCCAGGCTCACCCGGCTGGTGAGGGCGGCGGCGTACGACAGCGCGCCGTACGCCTCCAGCATCGGATCCTCCGCGGAGCCGAAGTTGGGGATCTGGAAGAAGTGGTCCATCACCCAGAGGCTGCGCAGCCCCGCCTGGTCGGCGCCGCGGGCGACGGCGGCGAACTTGTCGGCGATCGCGGCGTCGCCACCGGACCAGAGGAAACGCGGGCAGGTCAGACCGAGGTCCATAGGGGCACTCCTTGATGGGGTGAAGGGGAGACGCCCGCCGCGGGTCACGTGGTGAAGGCGGGCATGAAAAAACCCTCCCGCCCGGGCTGCGCCCGGGGCCGAGAGGGCTCCGATAAGAGCATTATCTCACGGATGCGGCACACGTCCGGCTTCCGACCCATGCGACCTGCGGAGATTTCCAGATAACGGAATCACCTCATTCCTGCTTATCCTCCGCATAACCTCCTAGCCTGTTCCTCGCACTCAAAGGGGATCTTGTTCGACACCGGCAGCCGGCTGAGCACTCGATGCTGTCCCGCTCCCCTTACGCAGCCCCGTCCGGACGAGACGGGCCCGTTCCCCCGGAGGATCAGTGAGACTACGGTCTCTGCTGGCGAGCGTTTCCCTGCTCGCCACCACGATGACGGGCGCCCTGGCCGCCGCGTCGCCCGCGCAGGCGGCGGCGGACGATCCCGCCGTCGCGAAGAGCCTCGCCGCCGAGGTGAAGAGCGGCCACAAGGTCCGCGCGATCATCGAGATCAAGGGCGGCGAGAGCCTGGCGGCCGTGGCCGACACCACCGAGAAGGCCTCGAAAGAGACCAAGGTCATCGACCGGACGAGCTCCAAGGAGTTCCTGGTCGCCTCCCTGGACCAGGCCACGCTCAACGAACTCAAGACCGACGACCGGATCAAGTCCATCTACGAGGACGAGCTGAGCGCGCCCTCGCTCGACGTCAGCACCAAGCTGATCGGCTCCGACTGGGCCAACAAGACGGGCTGGACCGGCAAGGGCTCCACCGTCGCCATCGTCGACACCGGCATCGACCGCGACCACCCGTTCTTCGCCGGGCGGATCGTGAACGAGGCCTGCTTCTCCACCGTCGACAACGACCCCGCCATCCAGGCCGAGTCGCTGTGCCCGAACGGCCTGCCGGTCCAGACCGGCCCCGGCTCCGCCGACGCCAAGACCCCCAAGTGCCTGGTCCAGGGGGCGAACAAGTGCGCCCACGGCACCCACGTCGCCGGCATCGCGGCGGGCAAGAAGTCCGGGAACGCTCCATCCGACGGCGTCGCCCCCGAAGCGGGCATCCTGCCCGTGCAGGTCTTCACCCGCTTCAACGGCCCCATCTGCGGTGAGCTGGGCACCAGCGCCCCGTGCTTCCTCAGCTACACCTCCGACCAGAAGCTGGCCCTGCAGTACGTGGACAGCGTCCACGCCGCCTACAAGGTCGTGGCGGCCAACCTGAGCCTGGGCGGCGGCCCGAAGCAGACCAAGCCCTGCGACGACGACCCCGACTACGGCAGCCTGCGGGACGAGATCGTCTGGCTGCAGCAGTTCGGCGTGGCCACGGTCGTCGCCTCCGGCAACAACGGCTTCACCGACGGCGTCTCCAGCCCGGCCTGCATCTCCCGGGCGGTCGCGGTCGGCGCCACCGACGACAACGACGCGGTGGCCTCGTTCGGCAACCGCGGCCCGCTGCTGGACTTCTTCGCGCCCGGCATGGGCATCAACTCCTCGGTGCCGGGCAACGGCTACGGCTCCATGAACGGCACCTCGATGGCGGCCCCGCACGTCGCCGGGGCGCTGGCCGTGATGCGCCAGGCGTACCCGAACCTGTCCATGGACCAGCTCCTCGACAAGCTGAAGGCCACCGGCAAGAACATCACCTACACCAGCGGCGGCACCTCGGTCACCACCAAGCGGATCGACGTCGCCAGGGCGATGCCGTGGACCCCGGACGCCACCCCGACCCCCACGCCGACCCCGACCGCGACGCCCACCGTGACGCCCACGGTGACCCCCACGGGGACGCCCACCGCGACGAAGTCCCCGAGCCCGACCGCGGCGCCGACCCCGTCGAACCGCCCGACCGACCCCGGCACGGACGCCGAGCCGGTGCCGGTGCCCACCCCCGACGACTGCACGCGGGGCAAGGGCACCAAGCCGCTGAGCGCCAAGGCGTGGGCCAAGGAGATGCTGCGCGGGAAGGGCTCGCTGAGCGACCAGACGCTGTCGTGCTACCTCGCGATCGCGCAGAACGGCAGCAAGGTCTTCCCCGAGCTGACCGACGCCACCACGCTGTCCACCGCGTACAAGGCCCTGGCCACCAAGAGCAAGGCCGCCAAGGCGCTGCTGGACCGTGAGCTGCTGGCCGCGTGGCTGAACTACGCGCACGGCGTCTACAACGGCTCGGCCAAGGTGTCCGGGAAGACGACGCTGAAGCAGGCGATCGCCGCCGCGGAGCGGCACCGCACCGGCCGGGCGAGCGCCGCCCAGCTGAAGAAGGCCGCCGTGTTCCTGTACGGACACGTCAACAAGTAACGGCCTGCGAGCAACGGGGCGGCGGGGTGAACCCGCCGCCCCGTTGTCGTTTCAGGACGGTGCAAACGGTTGCCGCTATTTGTTTCATGGGTTGACGTAACCCGAAATGCCGACGTAACGTGACCTTCCCCCTACCCCCCAGGACGTCTCGTCGCCGGCTCGCCGGCGCCCTCTCGAAGGGACCGCGCCCAGATGACCCCTCGATCCGCTCGAATGGCCCCGATGTCGTTAAGCCGAAGGAATCTGGTGAAGTTGGCCGGTCTGTCCGGCCTCGGTCTCGGCCTGACGGCGTGCGGCCGGGGCTTCGGCGGAGGCGGCGACGGATCCGGCGGCGGCGGCATCCAGCTGAACATGGTCTGGTGGGGCGACGCCTCCCGGGCGCAGAAGACGCAGGCCGCGCTGGAGGTGTTCAAGAAGAAGAACCCCGGCGTCACGGTGAAGACCGAGTATCAGGACAGCGGCCCGTACAAGGACAAGCTGGCCACGCGCTTCGCCGCCGGAAACCCGCCGGACCTGATGATGATGCGCATGGACAGCCTGCGCGAGTACGCCGACCGGGGCGCGCTGCTCGACCTCAACCAGCACGCCGGCGCGGTCGACCTGTCCGGGCTGAGCGAGAGCGTACGGGCGCTCGCGGCCGTCGGCGACAAGAACTTCGGCGTCGCCTCCGGCCTGAACAGCATCGGTTTCGTCGTCAACAGGACGCTGACCGAGAAGTACGGCGTGAAGATCCCGGACGGGAACACCTGGAGCTGGCAGGACCTGGCCACCTTCGCCCGCGAGATCAGCAAGGCCAGCGGCAAGAAGGTGTACGGCACCGGCTTCGAGGCGTACACGCTGGCCAACCTCATCGTGTTCACCCGCCAGCGCGGCGAGGACTTCTACACCGCCGACGGCAAGCTCGGCATCAGCGAGGCCACCCTCGTCGCCTGGTTCGAGATGTTCCGGTCCATGCGGGCCGACGGCGGGTTCCCGCCGGCCGGGTTCTTCGAGAACGTGGGAGGCGGCGCCGAGCAGTCCTACCTGGCCAAGGGCGCGATCGCGTCGCAGATCATCCCCACCAACAACTTCCTGGGCTACAACGCCGCCGCCGGAGGCAACCTCGTCCTGCTCCGCATGCCCGGCGAGACCACCGAGAAGCGGCGCGGCCAGTCGATCGACACCCCGGCCCTGTGGTCGGTCGCCGCGAAGTCCAGGCACCCGGCCGAGACGCTGAAGCTGCTCAACTTCCTCATCAACGACCCGGACGCCTCCAGGGCCACCGGCACGACCCGCGGTGTGCCCGCCAACACCAAGGTGGCCACCGAGGTCAGGCCGAGCCTGGCGGCGGACGACCAGGTCGCCACCGACTACCTGATCGGGCTGCAGAAGGAGGAGCTGCCGCGCTCCTACACGTACCCGCCGGGGTCGAGCAGCATCGCCTCCAGCCTGCAGTCGATCGCCGCCGAAGTGGAGTTCAAGCGGCAGACGCCGCAGCAGGGCGCCGCGGCGTTCCTCGACGCGGGCAGGAAGGCGCTCGGCGGGTGAGCAGGTCGAAGGCCGCGCCGGTGCTGGACCGGCCCGTCACCGGAGCGGAGGCGTCCGCCGGGCCGCGGCGCAGGCGCCCCGCCAAGCCGCCCCAGGACCGGGCCGGGTACCTCTTCCTGCTGCCGTGGTTCATCGGGATGCTCTTCACGGTCATCCCGTTCTTCGCCTCGCTGTATCTGGCGTTCACCGACTACAACCTGCTCAACGCGCCGAAGTGGATCGGGCTGGACAACTTCGCGGAGATGCTCAGCGACCCGGTGCTGCACCAGTCGCTGAAGGTCACCTTCGTCTACACGTTCGTGTCGGTGCCGCTGTCGCTGGCGGCGGCGCTGGGCGTGGCCATGCTGCTCAACCGCGGCGTCCGGGGCCTGTCCGTCTACCGGGCGGTCTTCTACCTGCCCTCCCTGCTCGGCGGGAGCGTCGCGATCGTCCTGCTGTGGCGCTACATCTTCGGCCTCGACGGCATCGTGAACGCGTTCCTCGGCTGGTTCGGCATCGACGGGCCGGGCTGGACGACCGACCCCGACTACGCCCTCACCACGCTCATCGTCCTGCACATCTGGACGTTCGGCTCCCCCATGGTGATCTTCCTGGCCGGGCTGCGGCAGATCCCGGGCATGTACTACGAGGCCGCCGCCATCGACGGGGCCTCGCGGTGGCGGCAGTTCCGCTCGATCACGCTGCCGCTGCTGAGCCCGATCATCTTCTTCAACCTGATCCAGTCCCTGATCTCGTCGTTCCAGACCTTCACCCAGGGATTCGTCATGAGCGGCGGCACCGGCGGGCCGGCCAACTCCACGCTCTTCTACAACCTGTACCTGTACCAGCAGGGCTTCTCGCAGTTCAACATGGGCTACGCCTCGGCCATGGCCTGGATGCTGCTGGTGATCATCGCCGCGTTCACCGCGGTCAACTTCCTGGCCGCGAAGTATTGGGTCTTCTATGACAACTGAGGAAAGTTTCGTCGAGCGCGTGGGCCGGACCCGCCGTTCCCGGTACGCCAAGCACGTGCTGCTCTGCGTGGCGGGCGCGGTCATGATGTACCCGCTGGCGTGGCTGATCTCCAGCTCGCTCAAACCGGACCGGCTGATCTTCACCGACCTGTCGCTGTGGCCCTCCGAGTGGAACCCGGCCAACTACCTGGACGGGTGGACCGCGCTGGAGCAGCCGTTCAGCGTCTACCTCGCCAACTCGTTCGTGATCGTCGTGCTGAGCATCGTCGGCAACCTGGTGTCCTGCTCGCTGGCGGCGTACGGCTTCGCCCGGCTGAAGTTCACCGGCCGCAAGCTGTTCTTCACGCTGATGCTCGGCACCATGATGCTGCCCGGCCACGTGCTCCTGGTGCCGCAGTACATCGTCTTCGCCAAGCTGGGCTGGCTCAACACCTACTACCCGCTGCTCGTGCCCAACTTCCTGGCCACCAACGCGTTCTACATCTTCCTGATGGTGCAGTTCATGCGCGCGCTGCCCAAGGAACTCGACGACGCCGCCCGCATCGACGGCTGCGGGCCGTTCCGCACCTTCTGGAAGGTGATCATGCCGCTGTGCATGCCGGCGTTCGCCACCACGGCGATCTTCACGTTCATCTCGGTGTGGAACGAGTTCTTCGGCCCGCTGATCTACCTGACCGACTCCGAGCTGTACACCGTGCCGCTGGCCCTGCGGCAGTTCATCGACTCCGAGGGGCAGTCGCAGTGGGGGCAGATGTTCGCCATGTCGTTCCTGTCGCTCGCGCCCGTGATCGGGTTCTTCATCGCAGGCCAGAAGTACCTGGTCAAGGGCATCGCCACCACCGGCCTGAAATAGGGGATCGAAACGCATGGCCCGACCTCGCCGCTACGCCTTCGTCGGCACCGGTTCACGTGCCCGCATGTACCTGGGAGCGCTGCTCGGCCCGTACGCCGACGTCGGTCACCCGGTGGCGTTCTGCGACACCAATGAGGTGCGCATGGCGTACTACGACCGTCTCGTCGGCGAGACCCGGCCCGACCTGCGGATGGCGCACTACGACCCCGGCGACTTCGGCCGCCTGCTCGACCGGGAGCGGCCGGACGTCGTGGTCGTCACCTCGCCCGACGCCACCCACGCCGCCTACATCGGCCAGGCGCTGCGCGAGGGCGTGGACGTGGTGTCGGAGAAGCCGCTGACCGTGGACGTCGCCGGTCTGCGGCAGATCCGCGACGCGCTCGCCGCCGGCACCGCGGGCCTCATCCTCACGCACAACTACCGGTACTCGCCCCGGAACGCGCTGGTGCGCCGGCTCATCGCCGAAGGCGCCATCGGCGAGATCACCTCCCTGACGTTCGAGTGGTGCCTGGACACCGTGCACGGCGCCGACTACTTCCGCCGCTGGCACCGCGACAAGGCCGTCTCCGGCGGCCTGCTGGTGCACAAGGCGAGCCACCACTTCGACCTGGTCAACTGGTGGCTCGCCGACCTGCCGGAGACCGTGTACGCCCGCGGCGGCCTGCGCTTCTACGGCTCGGACAACGCCCGCAGGCGGGGGCTCGGGCCGCGCCCGGAGCGCAGCAGGGACGCCGCCGGGCCGGGCGACCCCTTCGCGCTCGACATCGCCGCCGACGACCGGCTGCGGCTGCTCTACCAGGACGGCGAGCATCTGGACGGCTACATCCGCGACCGCGACGTGTTCTCCGACGGCATCACGATCGAGGACAACCTCAACGTCGTCGTCGGCTACCGCCGCGGCGCGTCGATGTCGTACACGCTGCACGCGCACTGCCCCTGGGAGGGATATCGCGTGGCGATCAACGGCACCGGCGGGCGCATCGAGCTCGACGTCGTCGAGCGCACCCACGTCGAGCCCGTCGCCACCAGCGCGGCCATCGCCGCCGCCACCGCCGTGGACGCCCGCGCCGCGGACGGCGGCCAGGACGGCGAGCCGGAGCAGCCGCGCCGCCGGGGCGCGCGGCTCCTCCTGCAGCGGCACTGGGAGCCCGCCCGTCAGGTGCCGATCCCCGAGGGCGGCGGCGGGCCCAGTGGCGGGCCCGGTGGCGGGCATGGTGGCGGGCATGGTGGCGGCGACACGATGCTGCTCGACGAGGTGTTCCGCGGCGCCTCCGGCGACCCGCTGCGCCGGCAGGCCGGGTTCCTCGACGGCGCCGCGAGCGTCCTGACCGGGGTCGCGGGCAACGAGTCGTTACGCACCGGGAAGGCCGTCCGCCTCGACGACCTCGGGCTGCCGCTGACCTCCGCGTCCCGTCCCGCGTGACCCCACCGGGGCACGCCCTGAACACCCGCCGATCTCGAAACTGGGGGAACCGGGAAGTGTCGTACGCTCAACCCTGGGGAAAGACCCTCGGCCTCGTCGAGGCCCAGAGAGGCGGCGATACGACCATGCACGCTCCCGGCGTACCTCCCGCGCGCACCGACCGGCCGCGCGGAGTCGCCGTGCTGAGGCTGCGCGGGCAGGACGTCGCCGAGTACGTCTGGGAGCCCGACCTGCCGCTGTCGGCGTCCCCGCGCCCCTACCTCCATCCCGTGCGCACGCTCGCCGGCGTCACCGTCACCGACGCGGCGCCCGACTCGCACCCCCACCAGTTCGGCATCAGCGTGGCCGCCCCCGACCTCGACGGGTGCAACTTCTGGGGCGGGCGCACCTTCGTCGCCGGCCACGGCCCGGCCTGGCTGGACAACCACGGCACCCAGCGCCACCAGCGCTGGCTGCGCCGCACGAACACCGAGCTGCACCACACCCTCGAATGGGCCGACCCGCGCCAGGCGACGCTGCTGCGGGAGCAGCGCTCGATCGCCTGCCGGCCGGTGGACGAGACCGCCTGGTCCCTGAGCGTGCACACCCGGCTCACCAACGCCACCGACCGGCCGCTGCCGTGGCGCACCCCGGCGGCGCTGGGCCGGGTCGGCGCCGGCTACGGCGGCGTCTTCTGGCGCGGCCCCGCCTTCGACGGCGCCGCGCAGGTGCTCAGCCCGGACGGCGCCGACGTCCAGCGCGTCCACGGGCAGGCCGCCGACTGGGTCGCCGTCACCGGCCGCGACCGCGACGGCCGCCCCTGGACGACGCTCTTCACCCACGCCGACGAGGCCGGCGCGCGGGACAGGTGGTTCGTCCGCGCCCGCGACTACCTCGGGGTCTGCTCGTCTCCGGCCTGGGACGAGCCGCTCGTGCTGGCGCCCGGCGAGAGCATCGACCGGCACGTCGTCACCGTGGTGATCGACGGTGCCGTCACCGCCGCCACGGCCGCCGAGCTCGCCGGCACCGCCCGGTCGGCCGCATGACCGCGCGCGTCCGGCCGAGCAGGCCCCGCCAGTCCGAAGAACCCGTACGGCAGGAGAACCTGCGCACCCTCAACCTCGAGCTGGTCTTCCGCCACATCCTCGCCGCCGACGGCCCCATCTCCCGCACCGAGCTCGCCTCGGTCACCGGGCTGACCCGCCCCACCATCACCCGCATCGCCGAGGAGCTCCTGGCCGGCAAGCTCATCACCGAGGCCGGCCTGTCGCACAACGGGCGCGCGGGTCGGCCCCGCGTCGGCCTGACGCTGTCCGAGAAGGGGCCGGCCGGGCTCGGGCTCGACATCCGCGCGGACGGCCTGGCGGCCTGCGTGGTCGACCTCACCGGCACCGTCCGCCATCTGGCCTTCACCCCCGCGACGTACTCCGGCTGGAGCGCTCCCGACGTGCTCGCGCAGCTGGCTCACATGGCCCGGGCCGCCATCGACGCGACGGCCGCCGAAGACCTGACCGTCCTGACCGCCACGCTCGCCGTCCCCGGCCCCGTGCAGGCGGGCATCGTGCAGTCCGCGCCCGAGCTCGGCTGGCGCGACGTCGACGCCCAGGCGTTGCTGCGCGACGCCCTCCATCCCCTCGACCTGCCGATCGCCGTGGACAACGAGGCCAATCTGGCGGCCCTCGGCGAGCTCTACGCCAGCGACAACACCCTCGACAGCTTCGTGTACGTCTCCGGCGGGCTCGGCATCGGCGCCGGCATCGTCCTGGACGGGCAGCTCATGCGCGGCGCCCGGGGCTGGAGCGGCGAGCTCGGGCACGTGACGGTCTATCCCGACGGCAACGCCTGCCCGTGCGGCTCGCGCGGCTGCCTGCAGACGTACGCCAGCCTGTCCGCCGTCCTCGACGACGAGCCCGCGCCGGCCGGCACCACCCCCGACGCCGCCGCCACCGGCCGGGCCGAGGCGGGCCACCCCGCCACCATCGCCGCTCTCGACGCGGCCGGCACCGCGCTGGGCATCGCGCTGGCCGACATGCTCAACATCCTCGACATCGACACCGTGCTGCTGGGCGGCAGCTTCTCCCTGCTGGCGTCCTGGCTCACCGCGAACGCCAGAGCCGAGATCGACCGGCGCGTCCTGACCGCCGCCTGGGCGCCCATCACGCTCCGGCCCGCCCTGCTGGGCCCGGACGCCGCCGTCATCGGCGCCGCGCTGACCTCCATCGACCAGATCCGCCGGCATCCGACCACCTGGCTCGCCCGCCAGTCAAACCACATGACCTCGGCCTGAGGGTCTTCCCGGCAGGCTGCCGGGAAGATCCCCGCCCGTCAGCGGGCGTGCAGGCGCCAGGGCAGGCGGACGATGATGAACTCGTCGTTGTCCGGCTGGCCCGGCGTGCGTCCCGACGAGAACGGGAAGTTGTTGTCGTTGAGGATCCCGAGCGTGCGGTCGTCCAGGATGACGACGTCCTCGATGGTCTGGAACGGGAAGCGGAACGTCTCGCCGAACCCGCCGAGCCCCTTGGGGTTGGCCAGGTCCAGCAGGTCGGCGGCCAGGGTCTTGTCCATGGCGCCGTCGTGGTCGCGGTCGCGGCTGTCGGCCAGGTAGACGCGCTTGAGCGCGGCCGCGTCGCCCTGGTTGTTGTCCCGCTCGATGATCAGGAAGCGGTGCTGGTCCACCGCGATGGCGTCGCCGATCGCGTTGGCGGGGCTGTCCAGCCGGTACGTCCACCGCTTGCCGGTGTAGGCGCGCTTGCGCACATCGAACTCGTTCATCCGCAGCGTGCCCGCCGGGTCACCGTTGACCGTGCCCTCCAGCAGCGGATACAGCCACCGCCCGTCCGCGGAGCGGGCCATGCCCTCGAAGCCCTTGCTGCCGGCCAGGTTGGGGGCCGCGCCGTTCAGCGTGGGGTTCTCGGGCGCCTTGACGCCCGGCAGCTCGATCGGCGCCTCCAGCAGCGTGCCCCGCGCGGAGAAGTGCAGCAGGAACGGGCCGAACTCGTCGCCGATCCAGTACGTGCCGTCATCGGCCCGCACGATCGACTCCACGTCGAAGTCCGCGCCGGTGAGCTTGCGGTCGGCCCTGGTCAGCGGCCAGGACACCCGGCCCTGCGGGTCGGACAGGTTGAACCCGCCGAGCACGTTCACGGTGCCCGCGCGGAAGTCCGGCTTGATGCGGTGGACGCGCAGGAGGAAGTCGGCGCTGTTGGCCTTGTTCCCGTACCCGTTGTCGGACAGCACGTCGAACGTGCCGTCGCCGCGCCGGACGATGCCGCTGAACCCCTGGACCGGCTGGCCGGAGAAGGGCGGGGTCACCCCGTTGATCGGAGCCGTACCGATTTGGGAGCCGGACGGCTCGCTGCCGGGCACGAAGGTCTGCGCGGGGAGCGAGGCGAACCCGGTCAGCGTGGCCCGGGCCGCGCCGTCCGACGTGGCGGCAGCGGTGGCGTAGGACGCGGGGCCGGTCGCGGCGATGCCCACGGCCAGCGCGGCGGCGCCTACCGCCAGGGAGATGCGTTTCATGCCCGGCACGGTAGAGGGTGCAAATGACGCGTTTCCTAACAAAACGTGCATGCCGCGTTCACCTTTGGCGGGACCTCAGCGGTTCGCCGCGGCCCGCATCGCGGCCGCCATCGCCGCCGAGTCGTGGTCCGGCTCCGCGCCGTCCACCAGCACCAGGTCACCGGGGATGTGGTCGGCACGCAGGTGCAGGATCTCCTGGTAGGCAGGCGAGTCGTACCACTCGCGGGCCTGCTCGATCGACGGGAACTCGATGATCACCAGCCCGCCGGGCCACTCTCCCTCACGCACCTCCACCGGCGCCCCGTGCACCACGAACCTGCCGCCGAACGGATCCAGGGTGGCCTGGATGCGCTCCATGTACTGGAACACCTCCTCGTGCGGCTCCGCAACAGGACGCAGGTGGGCGAGGGCGTACGCGCTCATGGTTTGCTCCTTCGTCAGCGGGCCGCCGCCCCGGCGGCCTCATGGGAACCATCCTGCCGGGGTGCACGTAAGGGCGTCGATTACCTCGTAGGTAGGCGGAACCGTCAGAGCGGCAGCGGGATGCGGTCGAAGAACCAGTACAGGCTGACCGCCACGATGGGGACCGAGATCGCGGCCACCGCCCAGCGGGCCGCGGACGTGCGGCGCAGCAGCACCAGCAGGGGGAAGAGCACGGCGATGAGCACGAGCTGCGTCACCTCGATGCCGAGGTTGAAGCTCAGGAGCGACAGGAGCAGCCCCCAGGACCCGCTCTCCTTGATGTCGAGCGCGCCCGCGAAGCCCAGCCCGTGGATCAGGCCGAAGGCGAGGACGATCGGCAGCCGCCATCTGCCCAGCTTGTCCTCGTCGCGGCCCAGGAGGTTGGCGACCGCCACGACGATGATCGACACCGCGATGACCGGCTCGACGATCGCTCCCGGAACGTCCACGACCCCCATCGCCGCCAGCAGGAACGTGATGCTGTGGGCGACGGTGAAGGCGGAGGCCGTGACGACGACGTCGCGCAGGCGGCGGGCCCCGATGACCAGGGCCAGCAGGAAGAAGACGTGGTCGAGGCCGAACAGCAGGTGCTCGGCGCCGAGCACGAAGAACTCCCCTATCTGGCTCGACGCCTGGTGCTCGCCGACCTTCACCGTCGGCGCCGTGGCCTCCAGGACGGCCGAGCCCGTCTCGCCGTCGAGCTCGTAGCGGACCATCGTCTTCGTGCTGTGGACGAAGCTCTCGGCGTCGGGGAACAGCGCGCTGGAGATCTCGTGCGTCCCCCCGCTCCCGCCCTGGCAGGCGAAGGCGTAGGTGAGCACGGCGAAGGCCGCCTTGCCGCGCACGCGGATGTCCGCGTCGCCGACCTGGGCAGGCGTGCAGGGCTTGCCGGCGTACGCCACGGCGAAGCGGCGCGTGACATAGTCGGTCACGGCATCGCGGTTGATCTTGAGCTGGCGGAGCTGCTCGGTCCGCTCCTTCGCGTCGTAGGCCTCGGCGTAGAGCCAGGCCGACTTCATGAGGAGGTCGTACTCGAGGTCGAGCACGGCCTTGACGTTCGGGCCCGAGCCGGTCACCTCGGCGTGGGCGGTCGTGGTCGCGTCATGCGCCGCCGCCGGGGCGGGACGCGCCAGGTCGGCCAGCACACCGCCGAGGACCAGGGCGAGGACGACGGCGGGCAACCAGCGCATGCGGCGCATGTTTCGTCTCTCCATGCAGGGGATGAAGGGCCGCCCCCGGACCGGGGCCCGGGGGCGGCGGGGATCGAGTTAGCGGTTGAACCAGTGGTACATGGGCGAGTCCGGTCCCCACGTGCCGGGGCGGCCGTGCTCGTCCTTGGTGACGAAGACGCTCGGCTCGGAGGCGGTCACACCGCCGCCGGTGGAGCGCGCGGTGACGAACCAGGCGTAGGCCGTGTCGTCCTTGAGTCGCTTCCAGGTCACCGAGGCGACCTGGCCCGAGGTGACCGTGCTCTTACCGATGACCCGCGTGGGCTTGTAGATCGCCAGCGAGTCGGTCTGGAAGGTCGTCGTACGGGAGGTGAGGTCGACCGGCAGCACCATGTTGTCCTCGAGCCCGTTGTAGCGGCGCAGCGGGTCGTACTCGTTGGCGCCGAACTCGTTGAGCAGCGGGGAGTAGGTGTCCACGCTCAGCTCCGACCGCTTGACGTTGAACTGCAGCATGCGGAAGAAGCTCGCGCCGAACTGGAGCTGGTCCTGCGGGTTGTAGCCGCCGATCGCGGTCAGCCCGAGCCGGTCGGCCGAGACCGTGTAGAACTGGTAGTCCGCCAGGAGCTCGACGACGCCGTTGCCGACCTGGCCCACCTTCGGCTTCACGTTGGTGCCCACGCCGTGCTCGTGACCGGCGAGGATGAGGAAGACGTTGGCGTTCTTCTCGACCACCGTCTTGTACAGCATCGAGCCGTCGGGAGCCGAGAAGCCGGCGCCACGGCCGTCCGGGTTCGTGCTCGGCACGAGGTAGTCGTGCGAGAGCAGGATGCCGTTGCGGTTGGGGAACTTCTTGAAGACGGAGTCGGCCCACTCGGCTTCCTCCCTCGTCACGCCGTACGACAGGCCGACCACGACGAAGTCGAGCCCGCCCGCGGAGAACAGGTCGTAGTGGTTCTGGTTGTCGCCTTCCTTCCACGGCCCGCCGTACTTGGCGTGCTGCCAGCCCTGCGACGCGCCCTGGTACCGGCCGGGACCGTAGTACTTGTTGTAGATCGCCTCCGGCCCGTTCTCGGTACCGGACTGGTTGTCGTGGTTGCCGGCGATCACGCCGTTCGGGATGCCCGCGTCGTCCAGCACCTTCTGCTGCTTCGAGGACACCTCCATCTCGCCGACGACCTGCTGCTGCGTGGCCTCGTCGGCGGGCTTGCGGATGTTGTTCTCGATGATGTCGCCGGTGTGCGCGACGTACGAGATCTTGCGCTGGTCCTTGTTGTCCCTGATCCAGTTGACGATGCCGGCGTAGGCGGACTCCCACACCGCGCGCTCTTCGGCGGTCTCCTGCTCCACCGCACCCTCGGAGATGTACTGGGTGTCGGTGAAGTGGACGATCGAGAAGTCGTACGAGGAGGGGTCGGCGAAGCCGTTCGGGTCGCCGGGGTCGATGTCGTCGGCGAACGGGTCCTCACCCGTCACCATGACGTGGACCTGCTGCCTGTCGATGTAGTCGTCGTCGACGACGGCCGTGAGCACGGTCTTGCCCTCGGCGGCGCCGCGGGCGCTCGTCAGCAGTTCCCACGCCTTGGACTTGGTGTTCCACGCCCGCAGCCCCGCCAGGCGCTCGGGGTCGATGGCGCCCTCCCAGCGCAGGACCGGGGAGTCCACGTGACCCTGCACCTCGACGTCGTACCGCTGGTAGACGAGGTCCTGCCCGGAGGGCGCGTCCAGCGTCTTGCCGTCGGCGGGCTCGAGCCCGTCGGCCTTGACGCGCTTCTCGCCCGGCACCCGCAGGGTCGTCGGGAGAGTCTGGGCCGTGCCCTGGTAGGCCTGCTCCGGGGTGAGGATCTTCGCCTCGTTGAACGTGGCCGTCACCTGCCCGCCGTCGGGCTCGGCCACCTTCGCCGAGAGCGTGACGGGGTCCGACACGTCGGTGGCCCCCCGCGCCGGGCTCAGCTCCGCCGGCGCGTCCGGGATGCCCGCGGACTCGAACACGACCTCGCGGGTCGTGGTGTTGCCGAGCCCGTCGGCGCCGGTCACGGCCAGGGTGTGCTTGCCGGCGCGCAGCCCCGGGCCCACCTGGGCGCCCAGCTCGATCGGCTGGCCGTCGAGCTTGACGTCCGGCCCGGACACGACGCCGGAGGCGTCCTCCAGCTTGACGTCCAGCACGACCGAGGCGGTGAGCTTCTCACCCTCGGCCGGGACGCTCTTGGCGACCTTCGGCGCCGAGTTGTCGGTGATCAGGGTGCGGGTGGCGACCTCGCCGGTGGCCGACTCGGCGGCGAGCTTGTGCTTGCCGTCCTTGACGGCGGTGGTGTCGAGGTCCGCGCGCAGGCCGCGGGCCGGGGCCTCCACCAGGAACTCGAGGTCGATCTCGGTGAGCGGGTTCACGTTGTCACCGCAGTTGCCGTCGCCCATGCTGTACGAGGTCTTCAGCAGCTGCCCGGTCGCCGTGCCCTGCGCCGGGGTGAGCGCGATGTTCGAGATCGCGAAGTCGTCGCGGTTGCTGCCGCACGAGGTCGGGAAGGTGCCGGCCACGAAGTCGATCGTGTTCCAGCCGGGCACCAGGAACTCGTTCGGGATCGTGAAGTCGACGCGCTTGCTGACGAAGTCGCCGTCGAGCACGATCTTCTGGCCGTTGACGAGCAGGAAGTTCTGGTAGCGCGCCTCGATCGAGTTGCTGCCCACGTTGAAGCTGAAGGTCGCCTGGCCCGAGCCGAGCGTCTCGATGACCGGCACCGCCGGAGCGTCGATCTTGTAGCGCAGCTCGGCCTCGCGCAGGAGGGTCTGGCTGCTGCCGCAGGTGCCGTCGCCCATCTCGTACGACGGCTTGAGGTCCTGGCCGGTCACGGTGGCGCCGTCGAGGGTGAGCTCGAGGTTCGTGATCGTGAAGTCGTCGCGGTTGTTGCCGCAGGTTTCCTTGGCGTCGCCGGTGACGACCTTGATCGTGTTGTCGCCGGGCACCAGGAACTTGGCCGGCACCGCGATGGTCACGCGCCGGCTCGCCCAGGTGCCGCCCAGGTCGATGCGCTTGCCGTTGACGAGGAGGAAGTTGTCGTACTTGTCCTCGATCCCGTCCGCGCCCACGTCGAAGCTGAGCATCGCGGCGCCGTTGCCCAGGGTGGGCTTCGTGACGGGCTTCTCGCCGTCCACGGTGAGAGACTTGACGCCGCCCGCGCTGTTCGCCGGGACGTTCGCGAAGACCGGCTTGGTGCCCGCCACGAGCGTGCCGTCCGTCGGCAGCAGGCGCGGCGCCCCGGCCGGGGCGTTGTTCACGGTCACGGTGTTCTTGACGGTCACGCCGGCCGCGGTCGTGGCGGTGATGGTGTGCTCGCCGTTGGACAGCGTCGCGGTGTCCAGGTCCGCGGCGAGGCCCGTGGTGCCCTGCGGGTCGCCCTGGACGAAGAACTTGAGCGTGGCCCGCTTGAGCAGCGTGGTGTTCGTGCCGCAGCTGCCGTCGCCGAAGGAGAGCGTGTACGGGTTGTCCTCGCCGTCCGCGACCTCGCCGAGGAGTTCGAGGCCCACGTCGGACAGCACGAAGTCGTCGTAGTTCGTGCCGCACGAGGACGGGATCGCGCCGACGACGATCTCGACGGTGTTCTCTCCCTTGACGAGACGCTCGTTCGGGATGTCGATGCTCGCGCGCTCGTTGACGAAGTTGCCGATTTCGCTGCGGTACTCGCCGTTGACGAGCACGTAGCTGTGGTACTGCGCCTCCGTCGAGTTCGAGCCCACGTCGAAGCGGAGCTTGGAGACGCCCACCGTACGGGTGGCGTTGAGCGCGGTGTCGTCGACCGCGAGCTTGGTGACGCTGTCACCGGCCGCGGTCGGGACCGCCGCGACCTTGGCCGTTCCCTCCAGGTACGAGCCGCCGGCGGGGGTGAGCGTCGGAGGGCTCGGGACGGCGGTGGTCGTCGGCGTGGGGCTGGGCCGGCCCTTGTCCTGTTCCGCCGCCCCCGGGTCGGCGTACGCGGCCGTGACGAAGCTGCTCACCAGCAGCGTCGCGATCGAGGCGGCCAGGGCGAAACGCGCCCGGCCCCCTAAACCGCCCAGTGACTTACGTGCTGCCATTGGCAGTCCCTTCTTATGTGCATAAGGAGCCCATAAAGCGGCATGCTCCCGGGCGGACACATTGGAGCGCACGAGTGAACGTTGTGCATAGAGGGGCTGAAGGGACGATAAACGGTTGCGTGATTCTGGTCATCCGTCACAAATAGGTCTCAATAGGCTCGTACCGGAACATTGGGATGTCACACGCCGGCCCTCTCAGGGGCTCTAAGAGCAGCAGTCACACGCAGAGGGGGATCCATGAAGTCCGATGTCACCCAGGTGTTCGCCGCCCATCGCGAACTGCTGTTCTCCATCGTCTACAACATGCTGGGCAGCGTCACCGACGCCGAGGACGTGCTGCAGGAGACCTGGCTGGCGTGGTCGTCCAAGGATCCGGACGAGATCGGCCATCCGCGCGCCTACCTCGTACGCGTCGCGGTGAACCAGGCGCTCGCCCACCAGAGCGCGCTGCGCCGGCGCCGCGAGACCTACGTCGGGCCCTGGCTGCCCGAACCTCTCGTCACCTCCCCCGACGCCGCCGACCAGGCCGTACGGACCGACACGCTCTCGCTAGCGCTGCTGGTGGTGCTGGAGACGCTCACCCCGCTGGAGCGGGCGGTGTTCATCCTGCACGAGGTCTTCGCCTACGCCCACACCGAGATCGCCGCCATGATCGGCCGCAACCCCGCCGCGGTGCGGCAGCTCGCCCACCGCGCCCGCGAGCACGTCCAGGCCCGCCGCCCCCGTACCCAGGTCGCCCCGGGCCTCCAGCGGCAGGTGACCGAGCGGTTCGTGGCCGCGGCCTTCGGCGGCGACCTGGAAGGGCTGATGGAGCTCCTGGCGCCGGACGTGACACTGTGGGCCGACGGCGGCGGCAAGTCGAACGCCGGCGGCCCGCGCCCCATCCGCGGCCGCGACAACGTCTCCCGCGTGCTCGTCTCCCGCGCCGCCCAGCCCCTCGACGGGCTGGACATCCAGTACCGCCAGGTCAACGGCGATCCCTGCGCGGTGCTGTTCGTGGAGAACGCCCCGTACGCCGTCATGGTCGTGGACATGACGCCCGACGGCTCCCAGATCCAGGACGTCTACACCGTCAGCAACCCCGACAAGCTCACCCACGTCCCCTGGCCCTCACGGGCTTCCCTGGTGACGGACGGCGAGGACGCGGCGGGGCAGCGGGCCGAGGTGATGGGGGAAGCGGTGGCGCAGCACGCCGGTCGCGGCGGCGGCCAGCACGACGAGGGCCGCGCCGACGAGCAGCGCCGGGTGGTAGCCCCGGTGCAGGAGCGGCGTCACGACCAGGGGGCCGAGGATCTGTCCGATGCTGTAGCCGGTGGTGAGGATGGCGACGGCGCGCGGGATCCGCAGGTGGGAGCCGATGGCCAGGGTGAGGGTGGCGATGCCGAGGAACGTGGCGCCGAACAGGACGGCTGAGACCAGGGCGGGGACGATCCCGCCGGCCAGGGCGGGCAGCGCGATGCCGACGGCCTGCACGACGAGGGCGGCGAGGACCAGCGCCGGGCGGGACCAGATCTGGCTGAGCCATGCCCACAGGGCCGTTGAGGGCAGCGCGGCGAGCCCGACCAGAATCCAGGCGCCGCTGCCGGCCCAGCCGGGCGCGGTCTGGTCGATCGCGGCGACCAGGAACGTGCCGGCGATGATGTAACCGGTCCCTTCGAGGGTGTAGCCGGCCAGCAGCGCCCCGAACCAGCGCAGCCCGGACCCGGCTCGGGGACCGGACGGGGCGGGCGGCGGCGCCTCCGGGGATGCCGGGTCGGTGCGCAGGCCCCAGGCCGGGACCGCGAGCACGGCGGTCAGCGCGGCCGCCGTCCACCAGGCCTGCTGCCAGGTGCCGGTGGTACGCAGGACCAGCACGGCGACCCCCGACAGGGCGATCCCCGCGCCGATGCCGCCGAAGGCCCAGCCGACGAGGTGGTGCGCGTGGCCGCGCAGACCGGTGAGCATGGCGTCGGCGGCGATGACGAAGATCAGCGCGCTCGCGATCCCGGCGACCAGCCGGAGCGACGACCAGAGCGCGCCGGCGTGCGTGACCGGCATCAGGGCCGGCGTGACGATCAGGATCGCCAGGGACGGGCGCAGCGCCCGCCGGGAGGCGAAGATCCGAGGGGCGACGATCGCGGCAATCGCGCCGAGGAGATACCCGACGTAGTTGGCCGTGGCCAGCTCCGCCCCCAGCCGCGGGGACAGCCCGGCCTGCGCGTGCATCATCGGCAGGATCGGGGTGTAGGCGAACCGGCCGACACCCATGCCCGCCGCGAGCGCCGCCGCGCCCTGCCCGACGATCCGCCAGGGCCGATCCGCCCGGGTCGCCTCGCCGCCGTCCGTGCCGTGCTCTCGTACGGAGGTCAAACTTCGCCTTTCGTTCGGCCGGCGGGAGCGGACGCACCCGGTGGCGGGGGACTCAGTGACCGGCGTTCTGGCCGCCGTCGACGTGCAGGATCTCGCCGGTGACGAACGGGGCCGTCTCGAGATAGACGATCGCGTCGACGATGTCGCTTATCTCGCCCATCCGGCCCACGGGGTGCAGGCCGGCGAGGAGGTCGTAGGTCTCGGCCGGGTGCATCGGCGTACGGATGACGCCGGGCGCGACCGCGTTGACCCGGATGCCCCGGGAGGCGTACTCGATGGCCAGCGACTTGGTGACCGAGTTGAGGCCGCCCTTGGTCAGCGCCGCCAGCGCGGACGGCACGCGGCTGTCGGCCTTGTCGGCCAGGCTGGTCGTGATGTTGACCACGTGCCCGCCGCCCTGGGCGAGCATGACTTCGATGGCCCGCAGGGAGATCTCGAAGAACCCGCGCAGGTTGACCCTCGTCACCAGCTCGTAGTCCTCGTCGGTGTAGTCGGTGAACGGCTTGGACACGAAGACACCGGCGTTGTTGATCAGCGTGTCGACCCGGCCGTACGCCTCCAGCGCCTGTTCGATGACGCGCCGGCCGACGGAGGGGGCGGCGATGTCACCCGCGATGGTCCGCACCAGGGGGTCGTCGGAGGGCTCGATCGATCGGGAGTTCGCGACGACCGCGTAGCCGAGCTTGCGGTAGGCGGCCACCAGCCCCGAGCCGATACCCTGGGACGCGCCGGTGATCACCGCGACTTTGTGCGTGCTCATGGGTTTCTCTTCTCATAAGGA
Organism: Nonomuraea sp. NPDC004186; assembly: GCF_053603495.1. Lineage (NCBI taxonomy): Bacteria > Bacillati > Actinomycetota > Actinomycetes > Streptosporangiales > Streptosporangiaceae > Nonomuraea > Nonomuraea sp. NPDC004186. The sequence goes on from NZ_JBSGFQ010000011.1 coordinate 24,691, forward strand.
TCGAGGCCATACGTCCCGGGCCTCGATCAGCGCGGCCGGCCGGCGAACGGGGCGGACCGGCACCGCGCGGTCATGGTTCAAGCTTGCGTCAGTCGGGCGCGATCCCGCCACGACCGGTTCACTCTCTGTTGTGAGGCTGTGCCTCCCAGCGCACTACCCTGGGCGGATGGAGCTACGCCAGCTGCGATATTTCGTCGCGGTGGCCGAGGAGCTGCACTTCGGCCGTGCCGCGGTCCGGCTGCGCATCGCCGGCCCGTCGCTCTCCCAGCAGATCAAGGCCCTGGAGCGGGACCTGGGCGTACGCCTGTTCGACCGGGACCGCCGTTCGGTGGCGCTCACCCCCTCGGGGCAGGCGCTGCTCCCCCAGGTCAGGGCGCTGCTCGAGCAGGCCGACGAGTTGCGCCGCTCCGCGGCCGGCATGGCCGCCACCGAGCCGGTCCGGCTCGGCTACGTCAGCTGGCGCCCGCCCGACCTGACCGCCCGCGTGTCCGGCGTCGCCCAACTGCACGTCGACGCGTGGGTCATGCCGTCACACACCCAGGCGGGACGGGTCGCCGACGGCAGCATCGACCTGGCCATCTGCTGGGTGCGGGCCGACGACCTGGCCGCCCACGCCCTGGAGGCCCGGCTGATCGGCGCCGACCGGCTCTTCGCGATCTCCACGGGCACCGGCACGTCCGCGGTCCCGGCCAAGGACACGTCGGTGCTGGTGGACTCCGACACCGCCACCTGGGACTCCTGGAACCGCTATGCCGAGGAGTTCGCCCGCGACACCGGTGCCCGCGTCGTGCGCATCGACGACGGCGGCATCACGGGGCCGGCCTTCTTCGACCACGTACGGCGGCTCCGCAGCCCCGTCGTCAACTCGCCGAAGGGCCAGACCGCGCCGGTGCCGCCGGACCTCGTCCAGCGCCCGGTGGTCGATCCGGCGCCGTACTGGACCTGGGCCCTGGTGTGCCGGCGCGACGAGACCCGCAAGGCCGTACGGGCCGCCGTCGAGGCGCTGACCCGGGACGTCGGCGGGCTCGGCCTGGACGCCGACACGGCCTGGCTACCGGCCGACGACCCGTTCCGCACCACCGGATGACACGGCGCCGGTCGGCGTGACACCCGGTCGGCCTGGTGATCGTGGTCAGCGTGGTGATCGTGGTGAGTGGTCGGCGTGGTCAGCGGGCTTCGAGGGTCGCGAGGTCGCGCAGCGTGTAGCGGCGGTGCTCGCACTCCTCCTCCATCACCACCCGCAGGCAACCGCCGACCGTGCGCGGCTCCTCCGGGTAGCCGGGCGCGGGTGCGCGGGTGCAGGCCCGTTCGAGCCCGGCGTCGGTGAGGCCGTCGAGGATGCCGCGCACCAGCGCCACCCGCCCGGCGCGCACCTGCGCCACCACCGCGTACGACGGGCGGGCGTCGAGGTCGATGCCGAGCGCCGCCGCGTCCTCGGCCGGGTAGCCGGAGTGGGTGAGGCCGAGCCGGTGGAACGGGTCCGGCGCGTCGAGGATCGCCCGGCCCGCCCAGGCGTCGGTGGCGAAGACGAGGTGGCGCAGCGTCTCGACGAGGGACCATTCGTCGTCGACCCGTTCGTGGCGCGCCGCTGTGCCCCTGCTACCCGCGGTCGTACAGCGGTGTCACCCCGCGCACGACGGGCAGTCCCGTGCCCGAGTCGAGCACGAGGCGGTCGCCGAGCGGACGCGTCAGCGTGACGGTGGTCGTGTCCATGTGGAGCGCCAAGTCGCAGATCCCGCCGGAGCCCTCCGCGTCAACGTCCACCACCACGAGCTTGCCGGTCTCGTACGCCCGCGCCCCGTGAACGCGGTCACAGGAGCCGTAGCCGTACTCCAGGAGCAGGTCGTGCGGCTTGCCCGCGACGAGGTCGAACCCGCTCACCTCTTCGAACTCCCCCTCCGCGGCCTGCGGCCGGGCGGTGATGGCCGAGGGGGCGACCGCCACGTACACGAACTTCGACTCGACCCCCTTGACGGTGAACTGCCACGCGGGCACCCGGATCGTGCCGCGGCTGGTCTCCAGCGTCGTCTCGCCCAGCTTGGCCCCGGTCACCCGGAGCGGGCGGCAGCCCTTGGCCGGGCACTCCTCCTCGATGAAGTCGGCGGGCCTGGTGAACTCCGCGTACGCGTCGATCGCAGTGACGAGCGGGACCTCCGAGACCGAGCCGTCCGGCCACCGCACAGGCGCGTCGGCCAAGGGGCCCGCGGGTAACTCGGCCGCGAGCTTCCACACGCTGTTTTCCGTACTTCGGGTGACCCAGGCGGGAGGGTCGGTCCAGCCGCCTCGATCCTGGAGCCCTCCGAGCAGGACGAAACCCGAACGCCAGGCGCGGTCGCCGGGCGAGCCGTCCCAGCGCGCCACCACCTCCCGGGCACGTGCCTCGAACCGGCCCGGTGAGACCCGATCGGACCAGTTGCAGGAGGTCAGGAGCAGCATCAGGCACAGGCCCGCGATCGTCCTACGCACGACTTCGTGATCACCCCCGGACGCCTAACGTAGCCGCCCACACACCGGCTAAGTGCCCCTCTTATCGGATTTGCGGGGGAATCTCCCTGAATTAGGGGCGAACGCACTCCATGTGGTCTTCTGACTACCGGGGTGTGGAGTGATCAGACGGCTGGGCCGGTCGCTGCGGATGCGGTTGGCGCTGCTCGCCAGCTTGGCCATGTTGCTGCTGAACGTCGTCGTCAGCGCGTTCGTGCTGTACGCCATCCGGAACGAGGCCGCCGACATCCGGGCGTACGACGTGGCCAGCCAGGCCCTGCGCGTGCTGCTCATGGTCAAGCGGAACGAGCTGCCCCCGACGGTGAACACCGACGGGCTCGACGGCATCCAGGTGATCGACTCGGCGGGCCGCGTGGTCTCCTCGACGTCGAACCTGGCCGGCCTGCCCCGGATCACCACGGCGATCCCCCACCGCAACACGGCCAACGACGTCGCCGAGTTCTGCGACCTGCGCGCGTTTCCCGGACGGTGCGAGCTGGTGGTCTCCATGCACGCGTACCAGCCGGACGGCGCGTGGGTCATCTATGCCTTCGCCCCGGCCGTGCCCTGGTACGTCAGCCTGAAAGTGGTCCTCTTCCAGATCTGCGTGGCGGCCCTGCTGCTGCTCCTGTCCTGGTTCGGGGTGTCGCGCGTGGTGGCCCGGACGCTCGCACCCGTCCACAACATCACGAAGAGGCTGGCCGAGATCACCGCGGGCGGAGGCGGGATACGGCTCCCCGTACCGGAGAACGTGGACGACGAGATCAGGACGCTCGCCTGGACCGGCAACCAGATGCTGGAGCGGCTGGAAGCCGCGATGAAGAAGCAGCAGGAGGCGGTGGAGCAGCAGCGCAGGTTCGCCGGGGACGCCTCGCACGACCTGCGCAGCCCGATCACGGCGATGCGCACCCAGGTCGAGGACGCGCTGCTCAACCCCGAGGACGCCGACTGGCGGGCGACGGGCGAGGCGCTGCTGGCCAGCCTGGACCGGCTCCAGGCCATCGTCACCGACCTGCTCACGCTGACCAAGCTGGACGCGGGCGCGCCGAGCTCCCGGGAGCCGGTCGACCTGTGCGAGCTGGTCGCCGCCGAGACCGGCAGGCCGCGTTCCAAGAACGTCGTCACCACGCTGCAGCCGGGCGCGGCCGTCACGGGCGACCGGCTGCAGCTGGCCCGCCTCCTGACGAACCTGCTGGACAACGCCGAGCGGCACGCCGAGTCCCAGGTCCTCGTCACCGTACGGCGGCAGGGCCGGCAGGCCGTGCTGGAGGTGCTCGACGACGGCGCCGGCATCGAGCCCGGGAAGCGCGAGACGGTCTTCCAGCGCTTCACCCGCCTGGACGCCGCGCGCAACCGCGACGCAGGCGGGACCGGGCTCGGCCTGCCCATCGCCCGCGAGATCGCGCAGGCCCACGGTGGCACGCTCACGATCGAGGACTCCGAGCGCGGCGCCCGCTTCGTCCTGCGCATCCCGGCCCTAGAGGACTGAGCATCGCGGTCCGCGAGGAGCGAGCATCCCGGTCCGCGAGGACGGCGCAAACCGGCCCGCGAGGGCTGCCCCACACCCCCAAGTCGGCTCCAAGCCACGCACAAGAGCCGGACCTCACCATTTCCGGATGTGAGCGGAAATTTCAGGACAAGATTGATGAAGATCGCCGCAGGTGCGGCGGTCGCCATGGCGGTCGCGCTGCCCGCGTTACCGGCGGCGGCCGACACGCCCGATGAGCGGCCCGACGTGCCCGTCGGCACCTGGCTGGCGGCGCGTACCCAGCCCGCGGTCCAGCTGACGAGCTTCACCTACACCGGCACCGTCGCCGTGCCGACCAGCACGATCAACCAGACCGCGTTCAACCGGCTCGTGGAGCAGGCCACCGCCACCGTGGCGTCCGGCAAGATCTCCTCGGACGAGCGCAGCATCGCCAAGTGGCTGTTCCAGCAGATCGCGGCCGACGTGGACACCTACCTCGCCTCGACCACCCCGGAGCGTACGGTCGAAGCCGAGGTCGGCGGCCTGTGCACCGGCTGGTGGGTCACCCCCGACGGGTACATGGTCACCGGGGCGCACTGCGTCCAGGTCGGCGAGACCGAGCTGAGCCAGCTGTTCGCGCGGCAGGCGCTGGCGAAGTTCAACCAGCAGGACGCCAAGGAGATCATCAGCGGGCTGCGGGGTCTGGAGGCCGACGAGGAGATCGTCAAGCTCGCGCAGCAGATCTACGTCACGTTCAACACCAACCACATGCAGCTCCGCAACCTGAAGCAGAGCCTGTCGGTGGTCCAGAGCCTGCCCGGCGGCGGCGTGGACAAGACGGCCAAGCCGGTCCCGGCCGAGCTGGTGTCGGTGGGCGAGAGCTACCCGGGCAAGGACTTCGCGCTGCTCAAGGTCAACGGCCAGCAGAACCTGCCCACCGTGCCGCTCGGCGACGACTCCGACGTGCGTACCGGTGACACGCTCTACATCAGCGGGTTCCCCGGCCTGGTCACCAATACGCCGTTCTTCAGCCTGGAATCCAAGCTGGAGCCGGCGCTGACCGAGGGCCCGTACAACGCCAAGCGCACCACCCAGACCGGCGTGCCGTACATCCAGACCCAGGCGCCCTCCTACCACGGCAACTCCGGCGGCCCGGTGTTCAGCAAGGACGGCAAGGTCATCGGCATGCTGATCGCCGGCACGGTGAGCGAGAACGGCGAGGCGTCGGAGAGCGAGAGCTTCGTCCTGCCGGTGGGCATCATCAAGGAGAAGCTCGGCGAGAAGAACATCAAGCCCGCCCAGACCACCACGACGACCCGCTACAACGAGGCGCTCAACGACTTCTTCCGGCACCACTACTCGGACTCGCTGCCGAAGTTCCGCGAGGTCCAGGCGCTGTTCCCGAACCACCCGTACGTGGCCAAGTACATCAGCGACGCGCAGCAGGCGATCTCCGCGGGCAAGGACGAGTCGCCCAAGCCGATCCTGCTGTGGGTGCTGATCGGGGCCGGCGTGCTGGTCGCCGCGGTGATCGTCGCGGTCCTGGCCAAGGTCCTCCGCGGCCGCGGGCGCCGGCGCCGCCACTCCGAGCCGTCCTTCGTCCAGCCCCCGCCCGGCGCGGTGCAGCCTCCGTCGTGGCGGCAGCTCCCCGCGGGCCAGGCGCCGCCCCCGGCGCAGGGCGCCTATGGGCAGGCGGCGTACGGGCAAGCGGCGTACGGGCAGGGCGCCGACGGGTACGGCCCCGTCGCGTACAACGCCGGCGGCTACGGCGCCGCACCGTACGGGTCGGCCCCTGACCACGCCAACCCCCAGTACGGGTCGGCCCCGGACCACGGCAACTCCCCGTACGGGTCGGCTCCAGACCACGGCAACCCCCACTACGGACCAGGCCCGTACGGGTACCCCGCGCCCCCGCACGGCCAGGCCCAGCCGCACTCGGGTGAGCAGACCCGCGCCGTCCGCTACGGCCAGTTCACGCCGCCGCCGAACGACCGGCCCTCCTAGTCCTGGATTCGCCTTGCCCGCCCTTCCATACTGGGGGCGACGCCCGGGGACATGACTGCCGTCGATGCCGGGCGGGATCCCGCTCGTGCCCGTGAACGCGAAGACCCGCTGAACCTGCCGGACACCCCTGTGACCAGCGTCGGCGCCACCAACTTCGCCGGCGGCATGTCCGCTACCCGCCATCTGCTGGACCTCGGGCACCGTCGCATCGCCTACCTCGGCGGCATCACCGACGCGGCCTGCAACCAGGCGCGCATGCACGGCTACCGCGCCGCGATGGAAGCCGCGGGTGTGCCCGTGCCCGCCGAATACGTCCGTACGTCGGGCTTCCGCTATCCCGACGGGGAGACGGGCGGAGCCGCACTGCTCGACCTGCGGCTCCCGCCGACGGCCATCTTCGCCGCCAGCGACGGGAGCGCCCTCGGCGCCATGCAGGCCGCCAGGGCCCGGGGCCTGCGCGTCCCGGAGGACCTCAGCGTGGTCGGCTTCGACGACACCGAGGTCGCGGTCATGACCTCGCCGCAGCTGACCACCGTACGCCAGCCGCTGCGCGAGATGGGCGGCATCGCCCTGCGCACGGCCCTGCGCCTGGCCGCCGGCGAGAAGATCGAGTCCCGCCACATCGAGCTCGCCACCGAGCTGATCGTCCGCGGATCGAGCCGGGCGGCCGGCCCATGAGGTTGCGCGGCGGCTCTGGACAATGCACCGCATACGTGATCTGACGGAGTAAGAGCGCCGACGATCGCGAACAGGAGTACCTGGACATGAGCGACACGCCGCGACTGCACACCGCGGGCAACACCCTGCTGGAGCGAGCCCGCGCGCTGCGCCCGCTGATCGAGCGCGACGCGGACCAGGCCGAGGAGCAGGGCAGACTCTCCACCTCCGTCGTGGACGCCCTACACGAGGCAGGACTTTTCGGGATATGGGTGCCGGTGCCGCTCGGCGGCGCCGAGCTGTCGCCCAGCGAGCTGATGGCCGTCCTCGGAGAGCTCTCCTACGCCGACCCCTCGACGGGCTGGGTGGTCATGGCCACCTGCCTGGAGAACGGCACGGCCGGCGCCTACCTGGGCGACGAGGCCGTCGAACGCATCTTCAAGGGCCCCCGGATGCCGCTCTTCGCGGGCCAGGGCACCCGTCCGGGCATCGCCGTCCCCGAGGACGGGGGCTTCCGCCTCAGCGGGCAGTGGAGCTTCGCCTCCGCCATGCTGCACTCCCAGTACGTCCACAGCCTGGGCGCCATCGAGGGCACCGACGAGGTCCGGATCTTCATCACCCCGATCGAGGACGTCAAGCCGCTCGGCAACTGGGACGTCCTGGGCCTGCGCGCGACCGGCAGCATCGACTACTCCATGGACGACGTCTTCGTACCGGAGTCGCAGTCGCACGTCTTCGACACGAACGAGCCCCTGCGCGGCGGCGCCATCTACCGGCTCGGCCTGGTCGACCAGGCGCTGATCTGCCACTCCGCCTGGGCGCTCGGCGTCGGCCGCCGGCTGCTGGACGAGCTGAGCCGCTACGCCGTGGCACGGGCCGGGCGGACCGGGCAGATCGCCGGCAGCGACGCCTTCCACACCGACTTCGCCCGTGCCGAGGCGAAGTTCCGCGCCGCGGCGGCCCTGGTGCGCGAGACGTGGGACGACGTGGAACGCACCCTCGACTCGGGCCGGACGCTCGACGTACGGCAGGAGACGATGGTGCGGCTCGCGCTCAACCACATCACGTCGACGATCACCGAGGTCTCCCACTTCGTCTACGCGTCGGGCGGCACCTCGGCGCTGCGCGACGGGCTGATCCAGCGGCTGTTCAGGGACGTCCACGCCGGCGCCGCGCACATCACCTCGGGCCCGCAACTGCTCCGGGAGTGCGGCCGCGAACTGGCCGGCCTGGCCGCGGGCGAGTCCTGGGCACTGTTCGGCCTGGAGCCATAAGCCGGCCTGGAGCCATAAGAGCGCCGTCCCGCGGTGAGACTCCGGTGAAATGTCCGTGGAACGCCGTGCTCCCAGGCTGGTCCGCATGCCAATGACTGACATGACCAGGAGCGCGGCCTGCGGGGCGGCGCTCGTGCTCGCCCTTTCCGCCTGCGGTGCGCTGGGACGGCCGGCTCAGCCCGCGGCCTCGGTGAAGGCTCCCGACGCCCCGGCGCAGGACCGGCCCGAGGACCCGCCGGAGGAGACGCCCTCTCCGGAGGACTCTCCCGCGCGGCCGGAGTCGCCCTCGGAAGGCGTGGTCGCCGGTCCCACCTCGTCCGCCCTGCCGGTCGAGGGCCGGAACCTGCGCCTGGTCAGGTCCGGCGAGAACGAGCTGGCGCTGCAGTTCGAGCTCTTCAACGGCACGGACGACGAGATCTCGCTCGGCACGCTCGGCCTCGACAGCCGCGAGCAGCTGATCACCCTGGTGGACCTGCCCCGTGGCACCGCCTACGGCCTGATCGGCAGCTCGGGCCCGGACGGGCGGATCAGCGCGGACGTCGACATCGAGCCGGGCGGGTCGGCTCCGGTGACGGCGGTCTTCGCGGAGCCGCCCAAGGAGGCCACCGAGATGCTCGTCGTGCTCAACGGCCTGCTCCCGGTGACCGTGCCGATCACGGACGCCGAACCGGCCGACGACCCCGCCCTGCGCGGCCCGCACAACAAGCTCCAGGTCGGTCCGCTGGTGTGCAAGACGACGGGCGGCACGCGTGAGGCGTTCCGGCTGCCCAGCGACGTGCTGTTCGAGTTCGGCAGCTCCAAGCTGTCACCGTCGGCCAAGTCCGCCATCGAGGCGCTGCGCGGCCGGGTCTCCGCCTCGTCCGGATCGGTGACCGTGGACGGGCACACCGACGCGATCGGGGGCACCTCCGACAACCAGACGCTGTCGCAGGAACGCGCCGCGGCCGTCAGCCAGGTGCTGCGTCCTTCTCTCGGCGACGGCTTCGCGTACCGGACGAAGGGGCACGGCGAGGGCGAGCCCGTGGCGCCCAACACCAAGCCCGACGGCAGCGACGACCCGGACGGGCGGGCGCAGAACCGGCGGGTCGAGGTGCAGATCGACAGCGACACCACCGTGCGGGCCCCGGAGACGGGCACCGACCTGACCGACGCGGGGCTCCAGGTGCGGGTGGAGAGCGTACGGCGGCTGTCGGGCTACCTCCTGGCGAGCGTCAAGGTCACCAACCCCGGGTCGGAGGCCGCGTCCCTGGAGTACGAGAACCACTTCACGCCCAAGGAGCTCACCTCGGGCCAGCTGTCGATCGCGGCTCAGAACGGCCGGCAGGAGCTGTGCGGCTTCGCCGAGCCCACGTACTTCGACTTCGTCGGCACGATGAGCGCCTCCTTCGCGCCGGGCAAGCTCGACACGGTGCCCGCGGGCGCCGAGGTGACGCTGTGGGGGCTCTTCCCGGCGCCGAGCACGAACGTCCCGTCGGTGAAGGTCCAGGTCGGCGGCTACGACCAGGCACTCCCGGCTGAAGTGGCGAGCTGACCCCGCACGCTTCCTGGCCGAGGTCGCGAGCTGACCCCGCACGCGTCCCCAACCGAGGTCGCGGCGAGCTGAGTCCGGGCGTTTCGCGGGCCGGTCATGGTGTGGCGAGCGCGGCTCTGACCTCCTCCAGGCGGGCGGCGTAGCGGGGCCAGCCGAAGCCCGAGGCGGTGTAGGCGGCGGCCGTCGCCTCCGCCAGCACGCCGGCCCGCCGCCGGTCCCGGCCCGCGAGCGCCAGCGCCGCCGACACGGCCCGGGCCGCGAGCCAGGGCGTGCTGTGTTCGGCCGACTCGGCGTAGACCTCGTCCAGCAGCGCCGCCGCCTCGCCGAGCTCCTCGCGCCGGATGAGCACGTCGGCCAGGTCGATGTGCGCCATGCTCGCCCCGGAGCCGTCGGTGACCGCGTAGCCGACGGCCGTGCGCATATGGGCTTCCGCCCGGGTCAGCTCCCCCTCGGCCATGGCGACGGCGCCCCTGATCAGCTCGTTGAGCGGGAGGATCTGGCGGTCGTCCAGCCGCGCGGCGTAGTGGTCGGACTCGGTGGCGCACGCCAGCGCCTCCTTGAGGTGGCCCATGCCCAGCAGCGCCTGCGCCTGGTTGCTGAGACCGCGCGCCAGCCCGTGCTCGTCGCCGGTCTCCAGGTCGAAGGCGTTGGCGGTGACGTAGCGCTGGAGCGCCTGCTCGGCATCGCCCGAATAGAGGTGGAGCGTGCCGAGCGCGTCGGCGAAGGCGGACACCCGCTGCGTGTGGGAGACGCTCTCGGCCAGCTCCAGGCCCTGGAGCAGCGGCGGGAGCGCCTCGCGCAGGCGGCCGCGTTCGATCTCCACGATGCCGCGGTAGTAGAGGACGTTCATGGTCACCATGTCGTCCGACGCGATCTCGGCCAGCTCGGCGGCCCTCGTCAGGAGCTCGGCCGCGGCGTCGAACTTGCCGACCATGGTGGAGACGAAGGCGTGGTCGCTCAGCGCGGTCGCCTGCTCGGTCGGCGTACTGCCCGGCGCGTCGGCCAGGGCCGAGAAATGCCGCTCGGCCTCGCCGTACCAGCCGCGGATCAGCCACGGCGTGTGCAGTTCGAGCGCCAGCCGCAGGCCGTCGGCCGCCCGCTCGGTGCCGGGGGCGCGCTCCAGCGCGTCGAGCAGGTTGGGCCACTCCGCGAACACGGCCGACACCTCCTCCGCCGCGAGGAAGTCGGTCGGCGCGCCGATCCGGCGGACGAACGCGACGCACCAGCCCAGATGGGCGGCCAGCGCGCCCTCCGTCTCCCCTGCGGCGAGCAGCTTCGCCCGCGCGTAGTCGCGTACGGTCTCCAGCAGCCCGAACCGCCGCCCGCCCCCGGACGTCTCCACGGTGACCAGGCTCCGGTCCGCCAGCTCGGCCAGCGCGGGCGCGACGTCCCCGACGGTCACACCCTCTCCAACGGCGTCACCCGGCACGGCCGGCACGACGTGTTCGGCGGCCTCCAGGTCGAAGCCGCCGCTGAACACCGACACCCGCCGCAGCACCAGCCGTTCCCGCTCGGCCAGCAGGTCGTGGCTCCAGTCGAGGGCGGCGCGCAGGCTCGTGTGCCGGCCGCCCGCGGTGCGTCCGCCGCCCACCAGCAGGCGCAGCCGGTCCTCGACCCGTGCGGCCAGTTGCGCCACGGTGAGCGTACGGGTCAGACCGGCGGCCAGCTCGATCCCCAGCGGCAGCCGGTCCACGGCGGCGCAGATCGCCGCGACGGCGGCGGGTTCGGCGCCGACCTGGTCGGGGGCGCAGCGCTGGGTGAACAGCGTCGCCGCCGCGTGCGCGGGCAGCGGTCCGACCCGGTTGAGCTCCTCCCCCGCCGCCAGCAGCGGGAGCTGCGAGGTGACCAGCACGGCCAGCCCGTCGGTACGGCCCAGCAGCCCCATGACCAGCTCGGCCACCTGGTCCACGAGGTGCTCGGCGTTGTCGAGCACCAGCAGCCCGCCGTCCAGGCGCGCGGCCAGCTCCGGCAGGGGATCGTCGGACTCCGACTCCAGCCCCACGGCCGCCGTCACCGCCGCGCGCACCGCCCCCTCCCGGTGTAACGGCGCCAGCTCCACCAGGGTCACCGCCCTGGGCTCCGCCGCCGGGGCCTGGGCCACGGCCTTGGCCGCCTCGATGGCGAGCCGCGACTTGCCGCTGCCCGGCCCGCCTGTGAGCGTGACGAGCCCCGGCCGCGCGAGCCGTCTCACCAGCGCCGCCAGCTCGCCGTCCCGGCCGACGAAGCTCGTCGCGGGGCCCGGCAGGCGTACCCGGGAGCGAGCCTGATCCGGGGCGGGCGACTCCACAGGGGGCGGCCCCGACGACCCGACCGAGAGCAGGGACGGCTCCGCGACGGAGAGCAGGGACGGCTCCTGCCCGGATGCGATCACGCCTTGCGCCGGGGCGGTGTTCGTGAGCTGCAGGGACGGATCCTGGCGGAGGATCCGCAGCTCCAGCGCCGCCGTCTCCGGGACCGGGTCGACGCCGAGCGCGTCGGCCAGCCTGCGGCGGAGCCTGGCCAGCCGGTCGAGCGCGTCGGCCTGCCTGCCGGTGCGGTAGAGGGTCAGCGCGAGCAGGCAGGACACCCGCTCGTGCAGCGGATGCTCGTCCGCCAGCCGCTCCAGCTCCGCGCTCACCTCGGCCGCCGCGCCGAGGGCGAGGTCGGCGGTGAGCCGCTGCACCATCAGGTCCAGCCGCCACGCCTCCAGCCGCTCACCCTCCAGCTCGGCATAGGGGATCGCCCGCAGATCCGCCAGCGCGCTGCCGCGCCAGAGCCCGAGCGCCTGCGCCGCCGAGCCCCGGGCGCCCGCGTGGTCACCGGACCTGGCCGCCGCGTGCGCACGTTCGGCGGCGGACCGGGCCTTGACCAGGTCGGCGGCGTGGGCGTCGAGCGCGTAGCCGCCGGGCGTCCTGACCAGGGGTGAGGCCTGCCGCGACCGGCCCGCGCCCTGCCGGGGGGCGGCGGGGAGGGCGGCGCGCAGGCGGGAGACGAGGACCCGCAGGCGTTCGGTGGGACGGGCCAGCTCCGCCTCCCCCCACAGGTCGGCGGCCAGCCGCGCGTCGGGAACCGGAGACCCGCCCGCGAGCGCGAGCCGGGTCAGCAGCGCGCGCTCAAGGAGGCGATCCACCACGATCGTCGCGTCTCCGGCACGGACGGTGACCGGTCCGAGCACGAGGACGTCCAGGCCGGGGAGGGAGGGCATGGCGGAATTATCTCAGCGAATTCCGTGAGACGCCCGTGAAACGGGGGTGCAAGGTCATCCGCTCAGGCTGGCCTCATGACACACGACATCACGGACCTGCGAGCCACCGTACAAGGAGAGGTCCTCACCCCGCGGGACGCCGGCTACGAGGACGCCCGGGCCCTGCACAACAGCATGATCAGCCGCAGGCCGGCCGCGATCGTGCGGGTCAGCGGCACCGCCGACGTCGTCAGGACGCTGTCCTACGCACGCGAGCACGCCCTGGAGGTCAGCGTGCGCGGCGGCGGGCACGGGGTGGCCGGGCACGCGCTCGGCGGCGACCTCGTGATCGACCTGTCGGCGCTGCGCGGCGTCACCGTGGACGCGGCCGCCCGGACGGCCGTCGTTCAGGCGGGTGCGATCTGGGGCGAGGTCGACCAGGCCACGCAGGCGCACGGCCTGGCCGTGCCCGGCGGCCGGATCAGCCACACCGGCGTCGCCGGGCTCACCCTCGGGGGCGGCGAGGGCTGGCTGTCCGCGAAGTACGGGCTGAGCTGCGACAACCTGATCGCCGTCGAGCTCGTCACCGCCGACGGCCGGGTGGTCGTCGCCGACGACGAGAGCGAGCCCGAGCTGATGTGGGCGCTGCGCGGCGGGGGCGGCAACTTCGGCGTGGTCACGTCGTTCACCTTCCGGCTGCACCCGCTGGGCCCGCTGGTGCTCGGCGGCATGCTCGGTTACCGGGTGTCCGACGCGCCCGCCGTACTGGAGGCCCTGGACCGGCTGCACTCGGCCGGGCACGACGACTTCGCCCCCGCGGCGGTCTTCCTGACGGCGCCACCGGCGCCGTTCGTGCCCGGGCACGTGGTGGGGCGGCCGATCCTCGCGATCGCACCCGTCTGGCTCGGCGACCCGGAGGCGGGGGCCGAGGTGATCCGGCCGCTGTTCGAGGCGGCGACGCCGCTGTTCGACGCGGTCCAGCCGATGCCGTACCTGGCGCTGCAGTCGATGCTGGACGACGGCTCGCAGCCGGGGCGACGCAACAGGTGGTCGGCGGAGTTCGTGCCCGGCCTGGAGCCGAGCCTGATCTCCGACCTGCAGGACGCCGCGACCGCCGCGCCGAGCCCGCTGTCGCAGCTGATCGTCTCGCCGCTGCCGGAGGCGGTCAGGACGGCGCCGGACTCCGCCTTCCCCAGCCGCCACGGCGGGCGCTGGCTGGTGCACCCCGTCGGCGTCTGGGTGGATCCCGGCGACGACCCCGCCAACCTCGCCTGGGTGGAGGAGGTGACCTCGGCGATCAGGAAGCACGGGGTCACCGGCTCCTACCTGAACCTGGAGCAGGCCGACGACGACCGGGTGCGCTGGGCGATGGGTGTGCGCAGGTATCGCCGGCTGCAGCAGGTGAAGGCGGCCTGGGACCCCGGGGACGTGTTCCGCCACTGCGCCCACGTCAGTCCCTGAGGAAGTCCCTGAGGAGCCCGGCACCCGCCCGGACGGCGGGCGGGTGCCGGTCACGCTAGGACGGCTGCCTGGCCGCGCGCCACTCCGGCGCGAGCACCGACCAGACCTCCATGTCGTGCCGCTTGCCCCGGTACGGGTAGCTCTCCCGCAGCACGCCGTCCTTGGTCATCCCCAGCCGCCGGGCCACGGCGATGCTGGCCGCGTTCTCCGACGCGACCACCCACTCGATGCGGTGGATGTCCCGTTCCTCGACGGCCCAATCGATGATCACCCGTGCGGCCCTGGACACCAGGCCCTTGCCCGCCGCCGACGGCTCCAGCCAGCAGCCCACCTCCGCGACGCCCGTCAGGACGTCCATCGTGCGGAAGAGCACCCCGCCGACCAGCGTGCCGTCCAACCAGATGCCGTAGATCCGCCCGGTGTCGGTGGCGGCCTTCTCCGCGTATCTCAGGAGCAGGGACCGGCTCGACTCCAGGTCCGTGGCCCTGTCCGCGAACGAGATGAACTGCCCGACGAACTCCCGCGCCCGGTCCATGTGGGCCAGGAACTCCTCGGCCGACCACGGCTCCAGCGGCCGCAGCTCCGCGCCGTCCTCGCCCAGGGATATTGCGAACATCGTTCCCCCCAACGATCGAAAACCAGGCCATATCGCCAGCAGATCCTCTCACGCGGCGCGGCGGGGCAGGTTGGCGATCTTCCCGAACAGCCCAAAACTGTGCATCGTCCCGCACGCCGACCGGCCGGGCCCGGCGGGCGCCCGACGACACTGCTGCCATGGACACGCATGACACCGAGGGCGGCCAGGAGCGGACCGAGTTCGCGGGGGCCGTGTACGGCTCGCTGCTGGCGGCCTCGGTCGTGGCCGGCAGCGCGGTGGACGGCACGCCGGTGTCCGCGGGCGACCTCGTGGTCGTGTTGATCTGCACGGGCGTGGTGTTCTGGCTCGCCCACGTCTATGCCTGGGTGGTGTCCAGCAGAACCCAGCCCCTGACCTGGGAGCGGCTGCGCACGGCCGGCCGGCACGACTGGCCGGTGGCGCAGGCCTCGTTCCCCCCTGCCATCGGCGCCGCCTTCGCCTCGTCGCTGGGCCTGTCCGACAAGGCGTCGACCTGGGTGGCGCTGGTCGTCGCCGTGGCGAGCCAGACGGCCTGGGCCGTCGCGGCGGCCGTCACGGCCCGGGCCTCCGCGCGGGTCGTGGCCCTCTCCGGGGCCGCCAACCTCGCGATGGGGCTGGCCATCATCGCTCTCAAGACCCTGGTCGGCTCCCACTGAGGTCTTGACACGGCGCCGCCGATTTGAAAACTTCCTTAACAGATCGGGGTTGACAACGTTGTCATCACTCCTCCTGGGAGACCGCTGTGAGCACCCTCTGGCCTTCCCCGTCCCGTCGTAAACGATCTCTTATGATGGCGGTCTTATGCGCCGTGACCACCCTCGCCCTCGCCGCACCCGCCGCCGCGCTGACCGGCCCGGCCGGCCCTGAGCCCGTGCCCAATCCCGGCCCTTCGGGCACACCGACCCCCAACCCCTCCTACAGCCCGCCCCCCGGCCCGCAGGCCGCCGAGCCGGCTCCGCCCGCGGCGGATACGCAGCGGGCGGCGCGGGACGGGCAGGCCCTGGCCCGGGCCGAGGGCGCGGCCTTCGCCTCCTCCTTCGAGCCCGGCGACCCGCAGCCGACGTGGGCCGACATGACAGAGACCGACGCCCGCGGCGTCAAGAAGGCCGCGAACGTCATCGGCACCCTGCCCGGACGCATCGAGGGCAGCATCTCGGACCAGATCGCCCGGTTCAGCGCCAGCGGCGAGAACGCCTCCGGCGGCGAGGGGAAGGAGAACCTGGCCGACGATGACGCGAACACCAAGTGGCTGGTGTTCGCCGGCGCCGGCTGGGCGCAGTACGGCCTGGCCGCCCCGGTCGCGGTCGTGCACTACGCGCTGACCTCCGCCAACGACGCGCCCGAACGCGACCCGCGCGACTGGCAGCTGCAGGGCTCCCAGGACGGGCAGAGCTGGACCACCCTGGACACCCGGACCGGCGAGACGTTCACGGCGCGCTTCCAGCGCAAGGAGTACCGCTTCGCCAACCCGACCGCCTACGCCCACTACCGGCTGAACGTCACCCGGATCGGCGGCGGCTCGACCCTGCAGCTGGCCGAGTGGGAGCTGTCGGACGGCCGGACCGGCCCCACGCCGCCCAGCGACATGCGCAGCCAGATCGGCGCGGGGCCGAACGGCGGGTTCGTGTCCAAGCCGCGCGCCGGCTTCTCCGGCCTGCGGGCGTTCCAGTACGCGGGCAGCACCACCGCCGAGACCGGCGGCCACTCCACCAACAAGGTGTTCGAGGTGGACATCCCGGTCACGGCCACGACGGAGCTGTCCTACGTGGTCTTCCCCGAGTTCACCGCGGCCGACCTGCGCTACCCCAGCACGTACGTCTCGGTGGACCTGGCCTTCCGCGACGGTACGTACCTCAGCGACCTCAAGGCCGTCGACCAGCACGGCGTCCGGCTGGCGCCGCGCGCGCAGGGCGAGTCCAAGACCCTGTACGCCGACCAGTGGAACTACAAGCGCGCCCAGATCGGCGAGGTCGCCAAGGGCAAGCGGATCAGCCGCATCCTGGTGGCCTACGACAGCCCGGCAGGGCCCGCCGGGTTCCGCGGGTGGGTGGACGACATCAGGATCGTCTCGGAGCGGAAGCGGCAGCCGTACGAGGGCCGCCCGGCACGCGACGATCGCAGCCCTGCCCACTACGTGATGACCACCCGGGGGACGCACTCCACCGGCGGCTTCTCGCGGGGGAACAACTTCCCGGCCACCGCGGTGCCGCACGGGTTCAACTTCTGGACGCCGATGACCAACGCCGGCTCGACGAGCTGGCTGTACGAGTACCACCGGGCCGGCAACGCCGCCAACCTGCCCGAGATCCAGGCGTTCAGCGCCAGCCACGAGCCCAGCCCGTGGATGGGTGACCGGCAGACGTTCCAGTTCATGCCCTCGGCGGCCGAGGGGGTGCCCAACCCGTCCCGTACCGCCCGCGCGCTGGCCTTCCGCCACGAGCGGGAGGTCGCGCAGCCGCACCTGTACGCGGTCACCTTCGACAACGGGCTCAAGACCGAGATCGCTCCGTCCGACCACGCGGCGCTGGCCCGCTTCACCTTCCCCGGCACCGAGGCCAAGCTGATCTTCGACAACGTGAACAACAGCGGCGGCCTGACCCTGGACCCGGCCGGCGGTGTGGTGACCGGCTACTCCGACGTGCGCAGCGACCTGTCCACCGGGGCCACGCGGATGTTCTACTACGCCGTCTTCGACCGCCCGGTCACCGGCGGCGGCAAGCTGACCGGCCAGGGCCGGGACAACGTGCTCGGCTATCTGTCCTTCGACGCGGGCACGACGAGGACGGTCACCATGCGCATCGCGTCCTCGCTGATCAGCATCGACCAGGCCAGGCACAACCTGGAGCTGGAGATCGCCGCCTCGGACACCCTGGAGACGGTCAGCGAGCGCGCCCGCCGGGCGTGGGACGCCAAGCTGGGCGTCATCGAGGTCGAAGGGGCGAGCCGGGACCAGCTGGTCACGCTGTACTCCAACCTGTACCGGCTGTTCCTCTATCCCAACTCCGGCTTCGAGAACACCGGCACCGCGGCCGCGCCCGTCCACAAGCACGCCGTACAGTCGGCGACCAGCACCCCTCCCAGCACGCCCACCCAGACCGGGGCGCAGGTGGCGGACGGGAAGGTGTACGTCAACAACGGCTTCTGGGACACCTACCGCACCACCTGGCCCGCGTACGCGCTGCTGACGCCGAAGGCGGCCGGGGAGATGATCGACGGGTTCGTGCGGCAGTACCTGGACGGCGGCTGGATCTCCCGGTGGTCCTCGCCCGGGTACGCCGATCTGATGGTCGGCACCAGCTCCGACGTCGCCTTCGCCGACGCGTACCTGAAGGGGGTTACCGGCTTCGACGCCGTGGCCGCCTACGAGGCCGCGGTCAAGAACGCCACCGTCGCCCCGCCCACCCGGCAGGTGGGCCGCAAGGGTCTGAACACCTCCGTCTTCCTCGGGTACACGAGCGTCCAGTCGACCGGCGAGGCGATGTCGTGGGCGATGGACGGCTACATCAACGACTTCGGGATCGCGAACATGGCCAAGGCGCTGGCCGAGCGGTCCACGGGAGCGGAGCGTGCCCGCTACCTGGAGGAGTACGAATATTTCCGGAACAGGGCGCGTAACTACGTCCACCTGTTCGACCCGGCGGTGCGCTTCTTCCAGGGACGGAACGCCGACGGCTCCTTCCGGCTCAAGCCGAGCGCCTACGACCCGCGTACGTGGGGCTTCGACTACACCGAGACCGACGGCTGGAACATGGCCTTCCACGTCCCGCAGGACGGCCGCGGCCTGGCCAACCTGTACGGCGGCGCGGACAAGCTGGCCGCCAAGCTGGACGCGTTCTTCGCCACCCAGGAGACGGCGGCGTTCCCCGGCTCGTACCGGGGGATCATCCACGAGATGCGCGAGGCCCGGGACATCCGGATGGGCCAGTACGGGCACAGCAACCAACCCTCGCACCACATCGCCTACATGTACGACTACGCGGGACAACCGTGGAAGACCCAGGCCAAGGTGCGCGAGGCGCTCTCGCGGCTCTACCTGGGCAGCGAGATCGGCCAGGGCTACCCCGGCGACGAGGACAACGGGGAGATGTCGGCCTGGCAGGTCTTCGGGGCGCTGGGGTTCTATCCGCTGCAGATGGGCAGCCCCTACTACGCGATCGGCTCGCCGCTGTTCAAGAAGGCGACGGTGCACCTGGAGGGCGGCAGGAAGCTGGTGATCAAGGCGCCGGGCAACAGCCCGCGCAACGTCTACGTACAGGGGCTGACGGTCAACGGCAGGGCGTACGACAAGGCGTACCTTCCGCACGAGCTGATCGCCAAGGGCGGCGAGCTGGTGTTCGAGATGGGGCCGAAGCCGTCGCGCTGGGGCACGGGCAGGAACGCCGCCCCGCCCTCGATCACCGACGACGACCGGATCCCCGCCCCGCTGCACGACCTCACGGGGCCGGGACGCGGCACGGCGTCGGCGGCCGGCGGCGCGGACGTGAGCGCGCTGTTCGACGACGACTCGGCCACCCGGGCGACGCTGCCCGAATGGGTGCGATACACCTTCGACGGCGACCGGGAGGCGCGTTACTACACGCTCACCTCCGGCGCCGGACAGCCTTCCGAGGATCCGTCCGGATGGGTCCTGGAGGGCTCCGCCGACGGCACGTCGTGGAAGGTGCTCGACGAGCGGGCCGGTGAGAGCTTCCCGTGGCGGCTGCAGACCCGTCCGTTCAAGATCGCGCATCCTGGCGCGTACGCCCACTACCGGATCAGGTTCACCGGCGGCACGTCGCTCGCGGAGATCGAGCTGCTCGCCCCCGCGCCGCCCGCCACGTCACCGCTGGTCATCGAGGCCGCCGGGGTCTTCGCCGCTCCTGGGGAGACCGTGACAGTCCCGGTGACCGTGTCCGACCACGCCGACCGGCCCGCCACCGGACGGCTGACCGCGACCGGCCCCGAGGGCTGGACCGTCCAGCCCTCGGGAGGGGTCACCTTCGGTCCCGTCGCGCAGGGCGCGTCCCAGACCGTGACGTTCCAGGTGACGGTACCGGCGACGGCGGGTCCCGGCAGCCATCCGATCCGGCTCGCCGCGACCTCCGACCAGGGGCCGGCCTCCGAGCAGGTGACGGTCACGGTGGTCGGCGACACCGTGGAGTTCACGCCCGGCACGGCGGCCGAGGAGCCGTGGCTGCTGGAGGCCGACGGGTCCCAGCTCGACGGCGAGGTGTTCGACGGGCGCGCCCGTTTCACCGACGGCGACGGCCACGCCACCTACCGGTTCGAGCTGCCGGCCCAGGTGAGCGGGGGTTCGGTGACGCTGGACATCGGCAACCAGTTCCTGGTGCAGGTCTCGGCCGACAACCGGAGCTGGCGGACCGTGCTGCGGGAGAGCGCCGACGTGCGCGACCTGTCCAACCGCTCGGCGCGCACGCTCGACCTCGACGAGCTGCGGGGCGAGGCCCGTACGTTCTACCTGCGCATCGGGGACAGCCGGCCGGAGAACGGCTGGGGGTCCTGGCTGGCCAGGGTGCGGCTGGACCTGCGGCGCTAGGGGTTGCGGAAGATCACGTCTCCCTGAGGAGGTTTCCAGGCGAAGCCCGCGGCCAGCGCCGAGCCCGTACGCGGCACGGCGACGAGGTCCGTCCATGCGAATCCGGTCGCCGGCGGGGTGACGCTCTGCCGGGTCAGCACGCCGCCGGCGTACCGGAGCGCGTCGATGGACAGGGTGGTGTAGGCGTAGGGGTCCTGGCCGTCCGGGGTCGCGGTGATCGACTGCCGGGTCGTCGCCGCGTAGACGCCGCCCGAGCCGTCGCCGGACAGGGTGGTGACGTGGTCGCCGGGCAGCCGGAGCTGCTCCCACGTCCCGCCGCTCCGGTGCAGCAGGACGGCCCCCGGCTGCGTCCAGTCGCCCTGCTGGAACCCGGCGGCGATCCAGACGTCCCCGTTCGCGGCGGCGAGCACCGCGTCGTAGCGGACCCGTACCGGTCCGTACGCGGGCACGGCCGCCGCGGGCACCGCGACGGCGGGCAGCGCCACCGGGTGCCACGCCTTGCCGTCCCAGCGCATGACGGCGGAGGGACCCCAGCCCCAGATCTCTCCGGGTGTGCGGACGCTGATCTCCCGCAGGGACGCCGGCGCCGGCAGGCTCGTCCAGCGCTCGCCGTGATAGCGCTTGAAGAACACTCCCCGTGTACGGTCGTCGCGGCCCACGACCCAGGCGTGCTCGCCGTCCGGGACGTCCAGATCGGTGATCGTGGTCCGGCCCGACCCCATGAGCCGCCAGCGCCTGCCGTCCCAGCGCGACAGCACCGAGCGGGCGCCGGTGTTCCCCGCGATCCACACGTCGGCCGGGGAGGACGCCTCGATCAGGGAGATCTCACGCAGGGACCCGCCCGGGCCGGCGAACTCCGTCCACTCCCTGCCGTTCCAGTGCCTGATCAGGGGCGCGGTGACGGGCGAGCCGGTCCGCGGATCGAGCTGCTTGGTCTCGCGCCGGCCCGCGGCCCAGGCGTCCGCCGGCCCGGTGGCGGCGAGATCCGCGATGTACGTACGGGCTCCGCCGCGTAAGCCGACCTGCCAGCCGGAGTCGGCCTCGACCGGCGTGACCATGGTGAGCGCCGCCAGCACGACGGCCACCGGGATGCGGTACACAGAGGCATGATGGCGCCTGCCCGGGATCCGGCCGGCTGCGCCGAGCTGAACGATTGACGAACTTCACCCCATCCGGGCGGTCAGCGCGCGCAGGCCCGCCAGGACCTCCGCCCCCGTCGGAGCCTGGTCCGGGTCGTTGAGCCACTGCATCATCACGCCCAGCAGCAGCGCGAGGTGCACCGAGCCGACGGTGCGCACCTCGCGCTCGGCGAGGTCCGCCTCGTCGCCGTCCACCAGGTGCGCGGCCATGCCGCGGCGGCCCTCGCGCTGACCGGCCACGAGCTCGTCGCGCAGCTCCGGCGAGTGCTCGGCCTGCACCATGGCCTCCAGATTGGCCAGCCACAGCGTGCGGTGCTCGCCGATCGACGCGATGAGCCGCTCCCAGAGCGCCTCGAAGCGCTCGCCGGGCGCGGCCGCCTCGTCCACGGCGGCCATCGCGGCGCCGATCTGCTCGCCCCACTCCCGCATGGCCTCCACCAGCGCCGCGTTGAGCAGCGCCTCGCGCGAGCCGAAGTGGTAGCCGATCGCGGCCATGCTGACGCCGGCCGCCGCCGAGATGTCGCGGACGGTCGTGCGCGCCCAGCCCTTCTCCTCCAGGCAGCGCCGCGCCCCCGCCAGCAGATCCTCCCGGTTTCCCATGGCAGGCAGCCTAGCACGCACGCATGAGACATCTGTCTTGCGCATTTGCCCAAACTCGGCGTACGGTTGCCCCACACCAACCGAGAAGGGAAGTCCCATGCGGATCCTGATCTCCGGCGGCAGCGTCGCCGGCCCCGCCCTGGCCTACTGGCTGCACCGGCACGGCCACGCGCCCACGATCGTGGAGCGGGCCCCGGTCGTCCGCGGCGGCGGCGCGGCCATCGACTTCCGCGGCAGCGCGCTGGAGGTGCTGGAGCGGATGGGCCTGCTGGAGGAGATGCGCCGGCACGAGACGGGGATGACCGGGATGACGCTGGTCGACGACGCCGGCGCGCCCCTGGCCGAGCTGCCCGCCACCGCCATCTCCGGCGACCTGGAGGTGCTCAAGTCCGACGTGACGGCCATCCTGTACGAGGCCACCCGCGACACCACCGACTACCTCTTCGACGACACGATCACGGGGCTCGACCAGGACGGCTCCGGCGTCCACGTGACCTTCGAGCGCGCCGGGTCCCGTACGTTCGACCTGGTGATCGGCGCGGACGGGATGCACTCGACCGTGCGCCGGCTCGCCTTCGGCCCCGAGTCCCGCTACGTCCGCCACCTGGGCATCTACGGCGCGCTGTTCACCACGCCCAACCTGTTCGGCCTCGACCGCACGGGCCTGATGCACAACACCGTCGGCCGCAGCGCGCTGGCCTTCGCCGCCCGCGGCAACAGCGAGCTCCGCGTCGGCCTGTCGTTCGGGGCCGACCACCTGGACTACGACCGGCGCGACCGCCGGCAGCAGGAGAAGCTGGTGGCCGAGCACTTCGCCGGCGCGGGCTGGGAGGTGCCCCGGCTGCTGGAGGCCATGAGCGAGGCCGAGGAGTTCTTCTTCGACTCCTCCGGCCAGGTCGTGATGGACTCGTGGTCGGCCGGCCGGGTGGCCCTGGTGGGCGACGCCGCGTACTGCGCGGCGCCCACCTCCGGCCGCGGCACCTCGCAGGCGTTGATCGGCGCGTACGTGCTGGCCGGCGAGCTGGCGGAGGCCCCGGACCACGCCACCGCCTTCGCCACGTACGAAGGCCGGCTGCGCGACTACGTCGAGCGCAACCAGCTGCACGGCCGGGCCGCGGCCCGCTGGTTCCTCCAGCCGCCCACCGAGCCCCCGGTCGAGGTGGCCGAGGACGTCGTGCCGCTCAAGGACTACACCCTGGGATGAAGGTCCCGCTCAGTCCATGTCGATGTCGTCGAGATGCCCGAGCAGGCGCGAGAGGACCCGGAGGCAGGCGGTGACCTCGGCGTCGGTGAGGTCGCCGCCGATCCGGCGCAGCTCGGCGCGCTCGCGGTCGATCACGGCGACGATGACGGCCCGCCCCTGCTCGGTCAGCCGGATGAGCGACGACCTCTTGTGCGCCGGGTTGGCCACGAACTCGACCAGCCCCCGCCCGGCCGCGTCGTTGATCATCCGCTGGACGAACTGGCGGCTCAACGCCTGCGCCCGCCCCATCTGGGGGACGGTCATGGGCCCGTGCTCGCGGAGCAGGTTGAGCACGGCCCGCACCCCCACCGACAGCCCTTCGATGGGCGCGTCCTGCTCCACCTTGCGCTGGGCGCGCCGGTACAGCGGCCCCACCAGGTCGAACACCTCGGTGAGCCGGTCGCCCGGGCTGCGGTTCGTGTCACTCACCCCACCATGATGACACCTAGGTTGTCATCTTCATCCGAAAATGACACCTTGGTTGTCATGAAGGATCTGTTCTGGCTCGACACCGGCACCGGACGCCCCCTCGTCCTGCTGCACGGCGGCTTCGTCGACCACGGCATGTGGGACGACCAGATTCCCCGCCTCGCCTCGCGCTACCGCGTCATCGCGCCCGACGCCCGCGGCCACGGCCGCTCCGCCAACCCCACCGAGCCGTACCGGCTCACCGACGACCTCGCCGCGCTGCTGCGCCACCTGGACACGGGGCCGGCGGTCCTGGCGGGCGTGTCCATGGGGGCGAGCATCGCGGTCGACACCGCGCTGGAGCATCCGGACCTGGTCGCCGCCGTGGTCGTCAGCGGCGCCGGCACCGGCGAGCCGTACTTCACCGACCCCTGGACCACCCGGGCCCTGGCCACCTGGCACGCGGCGATGGCCGCCGGCGATCTGGAGGGCTCCGTCGAGGGGTTCATGCTGTTCGCCGCGGGCCCGCACCGCGCTCTCGACGACCTCGACCCCGGCGTCGCCGGCCGCCTGCGCCGGATGGCCAGGGCCACCATGTCCAAGCACACCGCCGGCGAGCCCGACCTGCTCGTCCCGGTCCGCGACACCTGGGAGCGCGTCGCCGGGATCGGCGTTCCCGTGCTGGCCGTCAACGGCGCCCTCGACTCGCCCGACCATATCGGCATGGCCGAACGCCTCGCCCGGACCGTGGCCGACGGGCGGGCGATCTCGATCGACGGTGCCGCCCACTACCCCAACATGGAGCGCCCGGACCTCTTCAACGACATCCTCGAGGACTTCGCGTCCGCTGCGGCATCGTGAGATGCCGTTCAGCGCGGGCCGCGGTCAGAGCCAGCCGGCCTCGGAGGCGATGCGGATGGCGTCGATCCGGTTGCGGGCGCCCAGTTTGGCGACCGCCGAGGTCAGGTAGTTGCGGACCGTGCCGTAGGTGAGGAAGAGCCGCTCGGCGATCTCCAAGGGCTGGGCGCCGGTCGCCGACATCCGCAGCACCTCCGTCTCGCGCTGCGTGAGCGGGCTCTCCGGCGCCCGCAACGCGGTCATGGCCAGGACCGGGTCCACCACCTCGCCGCCGGCGGCGACCGTCCGGATGGCGGCGACGAGGTCGCCGGGCCTGATGTCCTTGGGGACGAACCCGGCGACCCTCGCATCGAGCGCACGGCGCAGCTCGCCCGGCTTGCTCAGCGCGGTCAGGATGAGCACCCGGCAGTCGGGCAGCCGGTCGTTCAGCTCGGCGGCGGCCGTGATGCCGTCCATCCCCGGCAGGTCGATGTCGATCACCGCGACGTCCGGCCGGTGACGCTCCGCCGCCGCCACGATCTCCGCCCCGCTGGACACCTGGGCCACCACGTCGATGCCGTCGTGGAGGTGGAGCAGCTCCACGAGCGCCTCGCGCAGGAGGAGCATGTCCTCCGCGAGGAGAACGCGGACCACGCTCATGTGCGCAATTCGGCTCGCCGCGTCGTCACGATCACTCAGCTTAGAGGCCCCGTTTCACAGTGTCTCCTCCTCGGCCTTGCCCGCGGCGGCGACCAGGTGGACGAGCCGCTCCACCTCGGCAGCGGTCGTGTGCGGGTTGAGCAGGGTGAGCTTGAGCCGCACGCGGCCCGGCCCCGCTCCCGGGAGCTCGGTACGGCCGACGACGGCGCGTCCCTCGTGGAGCAGGCGGCGGCGCAGCCCGGCGTTCACCCGATCCGCCAGGGCGGAGTCCGCCGGGAGATACCGGAAGAGGAACGCCGTCAGCACCGGGTCGGCGTGCAGTTCCAGCCGGGGATGGACGCGGACGGCCGCCGCTCCCGCCCGAGCCAGATCGTGGCAGGTGTCCACGAGGCGGCCCAGGCCGTCCCTGCCGAAGGTCGCCAGCGTGACGGCGATCTTGAAGCCGTCGGGGCGGCGGGTGGTGCGCAGCGAATGCCCCAGCAGGCTGGTGTAGCCGGCCTCCTCGTCGTCGGCCGGGTTGAGATAGGCCGCGCGCCGCTCCAGCGACTCGTACGTCTCGGCCCGCCGTACCAGGAAGACGCCCGCGGCGACGGGCTGCCAGCCCAGCTTGTGCCAGTCCAGGGACACCGAGTCGGCCCGCTCGATGCCCGCCAGCAGCGGAGCCAGCCGGTCGGACAGCAGGGCGCCACCGCCGTAGGCGGCGTCCACGTGCAGCCAGGCCCCGTGCTCGGCGGCCAGCGCCGCGCAGGTTCCCAGCGGGTCGATCGCGCCCGTGTCGGTGGTGCCGGCCGTGGCGACCACGGCCATCGGCAGCTCGCCCCGCCGGACGCACTCCCGCAGCGCGGCGGCCAGCTCCTCCGGCCGCATCCGCAGCTCGCCGTCCACAGGGATGGTCACGACCGCGTCCTCGCCCAGGCCCAGCAGCGCCGCGGCGCGCCGTGTCGAGAAGTGGGCGGCGGCGGAGGCGAAGATCCGTGCCTGCGGCGCGTTCGCCGGCAGGCCGCTCCGCTCGATCCGGTGGCCGGTCGCGTGACCCAGCACCCGGTCCCTGGCCAGCATCAGGCCCATGAAGTTGGACTCGGTGCCGCCGGAGGTGAGCACACCCGCGGCCGAGTCCGGGTAGCCCACCAATCCGGCCAGCTCACCCAGCAGGAGGGTCTCCAGGGCGGTGGTCGCGGGGGCCTGGTCCCAGGAGTCCTGCGACGGGTTGAGCGCGGAGATCGCCAGGTCGGCGGCCACGGCGACGGCGAGCGGCGGGCAGTGCAGGTGCGCGGCGCAGGCCGGGTCGGCCGGGTCGGCGCTGCCGGCGGCCACCAGCTCGGTGAACCGGCGCAGGGCGTCACCGCCCGGCCCGGCGAAGCCCTGGGCGACTCCCGCGAAGAGCGCGCCGGGCGTACCGGCGGGGATCGGCCCGCCGCGCCGTGCCGCGCCTTCCGAGAGGGCGGTCAGCACCGTGCGCAGCAGAGGTTCCAGGGCGGCGGCGCCGGAGACGCCGCCGGACAGGTCGGGCACGACGGTCGGATGCGAAGACATGCGGGCTCCGGACGGGATGGACAGATGGACCGCGGTCGTACGGTTTCTCCTCCTCGAACGCTACTGGGACGGGCGGCTCGCCTCCTGGGCGGCCTGGGTGGTGTCGGCCGGATCCGTGCGGAACTCGGCGAGCACCTCGAACCTGCCACCGGCGCGATGCCCCGCCGTCAGCCGCCCGCCGGTCCGCGACGCGATGCTGTCGAGCCCGGTCCCCCGCTCTCCTGGTGGTTCGGTGGCGCCGTCGTTGACCAGCCGCAGCCGTACGGACCCCGCCGCCTCCGACACGGTGATCTCGCAGGTGCGGGCCCGGCTGTGGCGCAGGACGTTGGTGACGCCCTCACGGAGCACGGCGGCCAGCGCGGTGTCGGCCTCCGCCGCCAGCGGGCCCGTCCCGACGCTCGTCACCACCTCGATGCCGGCGTTCGCCAGCACCTCGCGGGCCGCGTCGACCTCGGTACGGAGCCGCAGCTCGACCCGGTCCCCGGCGATGGAGCCGAGCTCCGCCACCGCTCGTTCGACCAGCGACCCGAGCGCGGCGATCTCGGACCTGGCCCGGGAGGGGTCGGTGTCCAGCAGGCGTTCGGCCACCTCGCCCTTCAGCGCGACCGCCGACAGGCTGAAGCCCAGCACGTCGTGCAGGTCGCCGGCGACGCGCACCCGTTCGCGGCGGACCGCCGCCTCGGCGAGCTCGTGCCGCATCCGTTCAAGCACGGTGAGGAGTCCGCTCAGCCGTCCGAGGCAGTACACCAGCCACATGATCATGATGTGGCCACCGAACTGGGAGAGCGCCGCGGCGACGTCGTCGACGAACAGCGCGCCGCTGTCCACGGAGTGGAGGAGCCAGGTGAGGTGCCCGGCCAGGACGAGCCCGGTCATCGCCCAGGAGAGCGGCGGCCGTACGTTGAGCAGCAGCTTGCCCGTGAAGACGCTCAGCAAGCGGTCCCAGGCCTCGGGGAAGACGGCCAGCGGCAGCAGGATCAGCAGGCTCTGCGCGATCAGCGCCGCCCGCGACGGCGGGAGCACCTGGAGGATGACGACGGCGGCCAGCAGGGCCGCCGCGAGAGCGAAGGCCGGCCAGTCGTAGGGGTGGGAGGGCGCCATGACCCTCAGGACGAGCACGCACTGGATGAGCAGGACCGCGAGCAGCACGTGCCGGGCCAGGCGCGGCGACTCGATCGGCGGCGGGGCCTCCTGAGGAGCGGCGGCACGGTAGGCGCCGGCCGTGGCCCGCACCTCCGCCAGCGTGCGCCGCGCGAGCTCGACCCCTTCCCGGAGGTCGCGCCGGGCGAGTTCGGCATCTCCCCCGGGGTCGCGCCGGGCGAGCTCAGTATCTCCCCCGGGGTCGCGCCGGGCGGGTTCGACGCCTTCCCGGAGGTCGCTCCGAGCGTCCCCGGGCTCCTCCTGGGCCGCCTTCCGCATCCGGAACGCGATCGCCCGCAGCTTTCCGCCGAGGACGCCGCGTAACTCTCCGTCCAGCCGCAGGCGCTCCTTGGCCAGGGCCACCCGGGCCAGCTCCTCCCGGGTGCCGTGCACCTGCTCGACGGCCCGGACGAGCGCGGACAGGCCGAACACGATGAGACCGTCGTCCGCCGTGATGATCATGTACCCGAGGAGGGCCTGGACCTCCTCCCCGGGATAGGCGTCGTACCCGAGCACGAGGACGGACGCGCCGGCCGCGGCCACGACGAGGACGAACAGCGGCCAGGCGGCCCGCCGGGGAAGAGCGCACAGGACGGCGGCGGCCACGGTCCACGGCACCCAGTCCCAGGACTCGCCGACGACCGGGAACGGCAGGAAGTAGAGCAGCACCACGGCCGCGAGGAGCGCGTACCGGCCGGCCGGGCTCCAGCGCCGCACCGCCAGCGCGACCAGCGGCGGGTACGACGCCATCGGGAGCAGCACCCCGAGCGGGCCGGCGCCGCTGTCCAGCCCGGCGAGCGCGCGGATGGAGAACAGGATGCCGAACGAGGCCCACAGCATGGCTCGGGCCAGCCGGAGCGGAAGATCGTCCGCGGTCCGCGCCACCCGGCCCCTCCTCGTGAACCGTGCAAAATGCATACCCGGCCGAGTACAGCGACACTATCAGCGGCTATGCCCCCGATGTCACGATCCCTCTGCGCCGAGATCACTCCGGCGGCCGGGCTCGTCCGAGCCCTCCGAGCACTGTGGAGACATCATGCTGAACCGACTGGCACCGGCCGTGGTCTCGGCCGTGGCCGTACTGGGCCTGGCCGGCGCGCCGAGCGCGTCCGCCGCGACACCGACCACCGCGCGGGCCGCCGCCCACCTCCAGAGCGCGCCCGCCGCGGCACCGATCACCGCGCGGACCGCCGTCCAGGTGCGGAGCGCGCCCGCCGACGTCCTCGCGCCCGGCCCGTTCCACCGGCAGCTCGACCCGCTGGTCGGCACCTGGAAGGCCGTCAAGACCAACTACCTCCTCGGCGGCGGCAAGCCGATCGTCTCCCGCGACATCACGGTCACGACGCGGTGGATCGCCAAGACCGGCGGCCGCTTCCTGGAGGAACGGACCGAAGGGACCCTGGGCGGCAACCCCTACTACCGCCTGGGCGTTCTCGGCTTCTCCACCATCGACCGGCGCTACGAGTGGACGACCTTCGACAGCGTCACCCCCACCGCGATGACCTACCGCGGGCCCGCGCTCACCAAGCGCACCAACAAGCTGTCGCTGCCCGGCACGTTCACCGACCCCGGCGTGCTCGGCCCCGAATACGTCGGGAAGACCATCCCGATGCGGACCGTGATCACCATCAGGTCGAACGACAAGCACACCTTCGACCTGTACTTCACGCCTCCCGGCCAGTCCGAACGGCTGGTGGACCGCGTCGTCTACACCCGCAAGGCCGGCTAGGAGGATCCCAGCGCGACGGGCCAGATCACCAGAAGGTATGACTCGCCGGGGCGGTTGGACAGCCGTTCCCCCCGCCGGGCGCGGCCGTGGACCTGCAGGCCGTAGCGACCCGCGCCCTGGAACGTCAGGTTGGGCGGGCGCTCGCCGTCGGTGTGCATCCCCTCGATCTGCATGATCCCCGTCGTCGTGACGAACTCGATCTCCTCCACCTGCTCCCACCGGCTCACCGGCAGGCGGGGAGCCACGGGATCCCACCGCACGTGCACGCCCACCCGCCCCTGACGCTTGAGCGTGCGGATGACCAGCAGGTCGGGCACGGCCGCCACCAGGCCGCCGGGCAGCTCAGGCGCGGCGGCCGGCTCCTGGTAGGGGTTGCCGATGCGTAAGCCGTGCTCCGAGGCGAGGGCCGTCCCGCGCACGGGGATGGGCGGCGGGACGGGCCTGGCACGAGCGACGCGCCCCGGCTCCCGCTCCACCCGCGTGAAGTTCCCCCACTCCCCCTCCACCCGCGCAGCGCGCCCGAGCTCCCGCTCCGCCCGCGTGACGCGCCCGGGCTCCCGCTCCGCCCGCGAGACGCGCCCGGGCTCCTGCGACGGGAGACCGAGGTGCCGGGCCCGCTCCCGGAGATCGCGGGACTTGCCGGGCAGCCCCAGCTCCTCGGCCACCCCCACCCCGAGCCGGCGCCGGGCCTCAGGCCCGACGTCGATGGGCCACACGGTCACCAGGTAGAACTCGAACGGCACCCGCGCCACGCCGTCGTAGTCGATGTCGCGCCCCCGGGCGTGCACCCGCATGCCGTAGCGGCCGGGGCCGTGCGGAGTGAGCACGGGAAGCTCCTCGGGCAGGTCGCCCAGGAGGCCCGCCAGCCGCATCCCGCCCTCGAAGCTGATGAGCTCCACCTCCTCCACCTCGTCCCACCCCTCGGCGGCGGCGCCGGCGGGCGGGGCGTCGGCAAGCTGCACGGTGACGTCCACGACGCCGGTGTGGATGCCGGTGTGGATCACCGCCGCGCCCGGCACCGAGGCGGTCAGGCCGTTGGGCACGCCGTCCACGACGGGCACGTCCCCCTCTTCTTCCCGCACCTGGATCTGGTGGTAGCTCACGTGCACATCGGCCCGGGCTGTCGTGCTCATGCGTCACCCCTTCGACGGTCGGCCGTGCCGACACTGCCAGGCGGGTCCGACAGATTCCGGGAAGACATCAAGATTACGACTTGTTGCAGTGCTCTACAATGATGAGAAGTTTCCGTAAGGTAACGCCTCCATGAAGCGCCACACGCGGCAGCGCTCCTTCGACATGCTGTTGATCTTCTGACAGCCACGAGACAGGTGCCGGTCATGACATCCACATCCGAGGACGACGAGCCGACGTTCACCACGGGAGAGCGGGCGCACGCCGCGCTGGTGGTCGAGATCCTGGGGCCGGTCGTCCCGATGCTCGCCAAGGCCATGGGCCCCAAGACCGAGGTCGTCCTGCACAACCTGACCACGATGCCCAACACGATCGCCGCCATCGGCGGCACGCTGACCGGCAGGGACATCGGCGGGCCGGCCACTGACCTGGGGTTGCGCACGTTCAAGGCGGGCTGGACCGAGCACCTGATCGGCTACCGGTCCGAGACGGCCGACGGGCTGGTGATGCGCTCGTCGAGCGTCTTCTTCCACGCCCCTTCCGGCCGGTCGGTGGCGTGCCTGTGCATCAACACCGACATCGGCGACCTGAAGCGGGCGGAGGAGATCCTGCGGGCGCTGACCTCGACCGATCCGGGCGCGGGCCCGCTGCTGAGCGGGCCGCCCGGAGGGCCGGCCGAGACGTTCCCGCAGACGCTGGAGAGCCTGGGCGACGGCATCCTGGCCGACGCCGTCGGCGGCGTGGGGGTGCCGGTCGAGCTGATGAAGAAGTCCCACAAGATCGCGGTGGTCGAGGACCTCAACAAGCGCGGCTTCTTCACCCTGCGCGGCGCCGTGGACCTGGCGGCGCAGCGGCTCCAGGTCAGCCGCTTCACGATCTACAACTACCTCAACGAACTCCAGGCCGAACCTCTTGACTAGATATTGAATTCCTCTACTGTGTGTTGAACATTGGAGGTGGGCATGGAGTCGGGAGGGTATTTCGACACGGCGTCCATCGGGCTGGTGCCCGAGGCCGTCCGTGCCGCGGTCGGCGCCTGCTACGAAGCGATGGGGCGCGGCACCCGGGGCTCGCGCGAGTGGCGGCCGGTCGTCGAGCGGGCTCACCGGCGCTACGCGGCCGAGCTGGGCGTGGCCGAGGACGAGGTCGCCTTCATGGCCAGCACCGGCGAGGCGGTCAACGCGATCGCGCACGCGGTGCCGTGGCGGCCGGATGACGAGGTGCTGGTGCTGCGCGACGAGTTCCCGACCGTGGTCTACCCATGGCGGGGGCTCGGCGACGCCGTACGCGTGGTGGAGGTGGACGCGCTGCCGGGCGACGACCGGCTCGGCGCGCTGCTCGCGGCCATCGGCCCGCGCACGCGGGTGGTGGCCGTCTCCCACGTCAGCTCCTTCACCGGCACTCTGGTGGACCTGGACGTGCTGGGCGCGGCGTGCGCGCGGGCGGGCGCGACGCTGGTGGTGGACGGCGCGCAGGCCGCGGGGGCGATCCCCGTCAGCCTGGACCACGTGGACTTCTACGTGGCCACCGGCTACAAGTGGCTGCTGGCCGGGTTCGGCGTGGCGGTGGTCGCCGCCCGGCGCGCCGCGCTCGACTCGCTGCGGCCCACGCTGCTCGGGCACGGCAATCCCCCGCCGACGCCGCGCCTGACGTACGGGCATCTGAACCTGCCCGGCGTCTACGCGCTGGAGGCCGCCGCGGCCTTCCGCGAGACGGTCGGGCACGAGGAGATCCACGCCCGCGTGGCCCGGCTGGCGCGCCGCCTCCACGAGGAGGCGGCGGCGCTGGGCCTCGTCCCCGTCGCCCACCCCGAGCGCATGGGCGGGATCGTCAGCGTCGCCGGGCACGCCGACGCCGTCGACCGGCTCGCCGCGCGGGGGCTGGCGGTGGCCCACCGCGGCGGCCACCTGCGCATGTCCCCGCACTTCTACGCCTCGGACGCCGACGTCGACCGGCTGCTCGCCGAGCTGAAAGCCCTCTGACGGGAGAGCACATGCCGAAGAGCTACACAACCCGCTGGGAGTCGTCGGTGCTCGCCGGAGCCGACGGCGTTCCCGACGCGCTCATCTCCGGTACGAGCTACGTCGTCCCCGGCTCGGGGCGGCGGCCCGTGGTGTTCCTGTTCAACGGCGGTCCCGGCGCTTCGTCGTCGCCGCTGCACATGTCGGCGTTCGGCCCCCAGCGCTTCGAGACGGTCCCGGCGGAGACCGGGCGGCGGCGGATCGTCGTGCCCAACCCCCTGTCGATCATCGACGTCGCCGACCTGGTCTTCGTCGATCCCGTCGGCACCGGGTTCAGCCGGGTGCTGCGGGAGGGCGGCGCGGCGCCGTACATGACCGTGCACGGCGACGTGGCGGCGATGCGGCACTTCATCCGCGACTGGCTGGCCCGCCACGACCGCCGGGACTGCCCCGTCTACCTCGTCGGCGAGAGCTACGGCGGCCACCGGCTGGCCACGCTCTGCGCGGAGGTCGGCGACATCGACGTGGCGGGGCTCGTCTTCGTCTCGCCGCTGCTGGACGCGACGGCGTCCACCCTCGCGCCCGGCAACGACCTGCCGCACGTGCTCGAACTGCCCACGATGGCGGTCGCCGCCTGGGCGCACGGCCGCGCGTCGGCCGGCGCGCCGGACGCCGCGACGGTGTTCGACCGGGCCCAGGAGTTCGCGCAGTCGCGCTTCCTGACGGCGCTGCACCTCGGCTCGGCGCTCCCCCAGGACGAACGCGCCGCCGTCGCCGAGCGGGTCGCCGAGCTCATCGGGCTGCCCGTCGGGCAGGTGCTGGCCGCGGACCTGCGCGTCGGCAGCGAGGACTTCCTGCGTACGCTGCTCGCCGACCGGGACGAGCTGGTCGGCCGGCTCGACACGAGGGTGACCGGCCCGATGCCGCCCCCACCCGAGGACGACCGGCCGCTCGCGGCCGACGACCCGGCGTTCGGCATCGGCAGGTCCAACGTCATCCTCTCCGAGGAGCTGGCCGACTATCTCAGGCGCGAGGCCGGGGCTACCGACGAGGGCACCTACGTCTCGCTCTCCCTGGAGCTCAACTTCGCCTTCGACTGGCGCGGCGAGCACCCCAAGGCCGACTTCTACCGCAACCCCACCAAGCACGTCGCGCAGCTCCTGCGCGAGCGCCCCGGCATCCGCGTGCTCGTGACCGGCGGCTATTTCGACCTGGCCACGCCCCTGGCCGCGAGCACGCACGCGATCCGGCACGCCGGGGTGCCGGCGTCGAACGTCCACGTGCTGCCGCTCGTGGCGGGGCACTCCCTCGGCGACGGCGAGTCGCTGGAAACCGCCGTCTCCGCCGTACGCGCGCTCCTCGCCCCTCAAGGACAGGCCCGATGACCCTCCCCACGCTCTCCCTCACCCTGTCGCCGCGCCCCGAAGGCATCGACGTCGAATACGTGCTGCAGTCGCCGTCCGTCCCGGCGGGCCAGGCGGTCTGCCGCCTGCCGGGTGTCGTCGTCGGTATCCCCGGCGTCACCCTGCGCACCGCCGACCTGCGCGTCACCGACGACCTCGGCGAGCTCCCGATCAGCGAGGAGGCCGAGCCGCCCACGTCGAGCTGGGCGTATCGCCGGTGGTGCGCCACGCGTGACAGCGTCGGCGATGTCAAGGTGGCCTACTTCGCACCGGTACGCGCCGTGGACTCCACCACCAGGAACGGCCCGATGTTCGACCTGCGCGCCGAGGCGGGCGGCGTGCACGGGGCGGGCATCTCGTTCCTGGCCCTGCCCGACACCACCCACGACTACGCCATCACCCTGCGCTGGGCCGGCCACGGCGTCTCCAGTTTCGGCGAGGGCGACGTCGAGCTGACGGGCACCGCCGAGAAGCTGGCGTTCAGCTACTACTTCGCCGGACCAATAACGAAATATCCGGACTCGGGGCCGTTCGCGATGTACTGGCTGAGCGAGCCCTCCTTCGACACCGTCGCCGTGGCCACCCAGATCGAGCGTATCTACCGGGCGATGTGCGACTTCTTCCGCGAACCCGAGCCCGGGCACCGGGTCTTCATCCGCAAGCACCCCTACCGGGGCAACGGCGGCACCGCGCTGCACCGCTCGTTCATGTTCGGCTGGAGCGAGGCCGAGTCACCGGCCGCCGAAGACCTCACCTCGCTGCTCGCGCACGAGACCGCGCACAACTGGCCGCACCTCGACGGCGAGCACGGCGACGTCAGCTGGTACACCGAGGGCACCGCCGAGTACTACTCGATCGTGCTGCCCCACCGCGCCGGGCTCATCGACGACGACGCGTTCCTCCGCCTGATCAACGACCGCGCCCGGAGCTACTACACCAATCCCCTCCAGACGCTGAGCAACCGGGCGGCCGCCGAGCGGTTCTGGAAGGACCAGCGGGCGCAGCGGGTCCCGTACGGGCGCGGCCTGTTCTACTTCCTCGGCCTCGACGCCAAGCTCCGCGCGGCCGGCCGCCGCCCCCTCGACGAGCTCGTGCTCACCGTGCTCGACCGGAAGCGGGCAGGGGAGAAGGTCGGCATGCCCGAGTGGGTCGACCTGGTGGTCGCCGAGCTGGGCGAGCAGGCCAGGCGCGACTTCGCGGCGCTGGAGGCGGGCGAGTGGATGGTCCCCGCCTCCGACGCCCTCGGGCCCCCTTTCCGGCGCGAGGACCTCCGCGACCGCGTCGCGGAGGTCGGGTTCGACCTCGGCAGCATGGAGACCGGCGTCGTCGCGGGGCTGGTGGCCGGATCGGCCGCCGACCGGGCGGGCATGCGTGAAGGTGACCGCATCCTGGCCGGACCCAGCGGCTCCGACCTGGCCAAGGGCTCACCCGCCGAGGTCACGTTCACGCTCGGGCGCGGCTCGCGACGGTTGGAGGTGTCGTACGAGCCGCGCGGCGCCGAGGTCGCCTCCTACCGCTGGGTGCCGGCGTAGCCGTCGTGGAGGTACCGGCCGCGGAGCTCTGAGATCAGCTCCTCGTCCACGCCGAGCCGGTCGGTGACGTAACGCCGAACGGAGCCGTGAGCCGCCGCCAGGTCGGCCAGGAAGAGCCGCATGATCTCGGCGGGGGCTCTGCCGTACCCGGGCCACCTCAGCTCGCGGCCCGGGTGCGCCGCCCGCCAGTCGGCGATCAGCCGGTCGGTGGCCAGCTCGGTCAGCGCGAAATCCCGCACGATGTCGTCTTCCGGCACCTCCAGCAAGGCCAGCACCAGCGCGGCCACCAGCCCGGTCCTGTCCTTGCCCGAGGCGCAGTGGAACACCAGCGGCTCGTCCGCCGAGGCGATGACCTCCAGGGCCTGCCGCAGCTCCGCGACCCCGTCGAGGGCGACCTCGGCGTAGCGGTCGGCCAGGAAGCGCCACGGGTCGGCGTCCGGGTCGATCTCCGCCTGGTCGTAGGGCCGGTGCTCGATGCTGAGGTTGTGATAGGCGACCCCGTCGTGGTGCGGCACCCGCCCCCTGGCCTCGATCTCCCAGGGGTAGCGCAGGTCGATCACCGTACGGACGCCCAAGCCCAGGAAACGCTCCCAGTCCTCGCCGTCCAGCTTGGCCAGCGAATCGGATCTGAACAGCCGCCCCCACCGCACCACGCTCCCGTCGGCGGCCCGGTAGCCGCCGAGATCCCGGAAGTTGTGCAGCCGCTCGAACGCGATATGTCTTCTCACGCGGTCACTCTACGACCGCCCCAGGCCCGCGTAGTGCCCGGCGATCTCGTCGCTGGTCGTCAGCCATACGCCGTCGTGGCCGGCGACGTACTCCAGCGCCTGGTCCAGGTACTTCGCCCGGAACGCCTGGCCGATGACGAACGGGTGCAGCGCCAGTGCCATGACCCGCCCGCTCTCGGCGGACTCCGCGTAGAGCTGGTCGAACTGGTCCTTGACCAGCTGCACGAAGTCGCCGCCGCTCCTGCCGTGCATCGTGAAGATGCCCAGGTCGTTGAGTTCGAGCGAGTACGGCACGCTCAGCATCCCCGGGACGTTCAGCCGGTACGGCTGGTCGTCGTTGGTCCAGTCGAGCACGTAACCCAGGCCGAGCTCGGCGACGGCGGGTGGACCGCCTGCTGCGGGAGACCACGCTCAGCGTGGAGTCCATCGCCGCGCGGGTCGGCTTCACCGACTCGCGGGCGCTGCGGCGGGCCATCCACCGCTGGTACGGCCACGGCCCCGCCGTCATCCGGGCCGGCGGCCCCACGTAGCCCGCTCCGCGCGGACGGCCGGAGATGACCGGCGTCCCTGATCAACGGCTCGGGCCAATGGACAACGTCACCGTCTGGCTGGTCATCGACGGGCCCCGTAGTCAGGGATCGCTGGCAGACGTCCAGCAGCGCGAGAGGAGAGCAAACGTGAGATCACCTTTGAGGCTGCGCCGTGCGGCGGTCGTCCTGGCCGTGAGCGGCGCGGTCGTCACGAGCGGGTTGACCGCCGGCGCGGCCCGCGCCGACATCGACCCGTTCGGAGGGTTCGACCCCGGCTCCGGATTCCTGCCGTCGGACGACTCGGGCGGCCTCAACATTCCCGGCCTCCCCGGCATCCCGAGCATTCCCGGCATCGGGGACATCGGATCCGGGCCCGCCCGTAGCTCTGGCGAGGACAGCCCTTCCTTGTCCTTGGAGGAGCCCGAGAGCGGCGGGGACACGCCCACCGGTACGGGCGACCAGCCGGGTCCGGCCACTCCGAAGACGTTCCCGAAGACCAGCGGGGGTTCCAAGCTTCCCGCCTGGCTCGAACGGGTTCTGGAGCGTGGCGCGAACGCCGCCATCGACCGGTACATCGTCGGCCGCCCGGGAAGCGGCCAGCCGCAGCGTCCCTCCCAGGGCTCCCCGGCACCGGCGCAGCGGGGCACACCGGGCCAACCGGCCCAGCAAGCTCCCCAGGCCCGGCAGGACTCCTACGGACGGCAGGGCTCCTACGGCCAGGACGGTTCGTACGGACGGCAGGGCTCTTACGGGCGGCAGGTCATGCGGTTGCGGCCGAGCCTGCAGCGGCAGACCTGCCGCGTCCCCGCCTACGTCCGCCTGTACGGGACGACGGCCCGCACGGGCAAGTTCACCCCGAGGTTCTACATCGGCGGCGACAACCTCGGCAAAACACTCGTCCTCGGCGGCAACACCTATCTGGCGCCCTTCGGTGACAAGCTCGCGAAGAGCAGCACGGCCGAGTACGCCTTCCTGTCCGAGTCGGGCGACGAGCTCCGCAACCGGCAGCCCACGGTCGCCAGGAACACCGTCCTGGAGGACCGCACCAGGTACGCCGCCTCCTTCCTGACCAGGGGCGTCCGGTACATCGTGATCGTCCGGTACGTGAACACCTGCGGCGAGCCGGTCGTCGACATCCTCGGCAAGGTCAAGGTGGGCTGACGATGAGACTCATAAACCCGCGCCGCCTGCTGCCCGTCCTCGCCGCGCTCGCGGTGATCACCGGAAGCGGAGCCGTGGCGACCGGCCCGGCCCGCGCCGACGTCATCGACCTGTGGTCCGACCCGGAGGAGCCCAGCTGGTACGAGGACCTCTATGACGATGACACGGAGGACGAGCCCGTGACCGAGGAGGAGGAAGAGCACCAGCGGCCCTCCCCCGGACCGACCCCCCTGAGGCCGCCCGACCCCGCGACGGCCGACAAGGAGTTCCACCTGGCCGTGGAGACCGCGCTGGACCTGCTGGAGCACCGTCCCCGCTGCAACAGCTTCGTCACCGGTCTGGACAGCCCCGGCGGCGAGAGCGCCCTGTCGATCCTGCGGGCGATCTGGAAGGCGCCCAGGCTGTTCGACCTGTACTCCAAGCACGGCACGCCCGCGCCGGACGGGCGCCTGCCGTACGCGGAGTCGACGACGGGCCGCGGCTCGGCCGGAACGATCTATCTCTACCAGGAGTGGCACCAGTCGAAGCCGCAGCCGGTGCAGTACAACAACGACGACGGCGGCAGGCCGCTCGACCCCGACGAGTGGCGCACGCTGATCCTGCTCCACGAGCTCGCGCACCTCACCGGCGCCATGGCGAGCCACCGGACCGAGGCGGGGAACACGAAGAACACCTACACGATGAACGAAGGCATCGTTCTGACCTGCCTGCGGGGCAAGGGCAGAGGGTAGGAAGCCGGACGCCTGGCGGGGAGCGGACGCGCCCCCGCCAGGCGCTTCGCCGCACGTGCAGTCCGCCGGCCGTGTGCCCACGAATAGGGGGCGACACTTCACGGCAGGGGGCACGATGACACACGACGGCACCACGACACGTGGGCGGCGGGAGCGGCCGGTGCCGCCCGGCCCGCTCCAGGACTTCGCCCAAGGATTGCGCGACCTCCGGGGGGCGGCGGGCAATCCGAGTTACCGGGCGATGGAGCGCAAAGCGGGTTACTCGGCCTCCGCGCTGTCCGCGGCGGCGGCGGGCGACCGGCTGCCGAGCCTGGCGGTCACGCAGGCGTACGTCGGCGCGTGCGGCGGCGATCAGGACGAATGGACCCGTACCTGGCACACGATCAGAGCGAGGCTGGACACCACGACGTCGCCGCCGCCGGCCCGTCCGCGCCGCCGCTCGGCGCTGCTCTGGCTGGCCCTGGTGGCGCTCGGGCTGATCGCCCTGGTCACGGCCGGCACGCTCCCCAAGAACCTCATGGCGGCGACCGGGCCCGACCTCGCCTTCACGGCGGTCGCCGCCCCCAGCTGCCCGCGCGACGACACCCGCGGCACCCCGGGCACGGGCTGCGGGAACACCTTCCAGTGGCGGTTCACCACCGGACTGCGCGGCCGGCACCAATGCTTCGTGGACGTCTCCGTGGGCAGCCCTCCCCTCCCCACCCGGCAGATCCGGTACACGGTCAAGGACGGCTTCGGCGACGACGCTCGCACCGTCGCCGAATTCACCCTCGACCAGCACACCCACCAGGGCACCTGGGTCCCCGTCGACACCTCGGACGGCCTGGTCACGGTGGAGATCGCGGACCCGGCAGGCGCGCAGTCCACGGCGGCCGGCCCGGTCCGCCTCTCGTGCCGGTGAGCCTGACGAATAATTCGGTGCGTCGCGGTAATCCAGGGGCGTCCGGAGGGACTACTGGGTGTGGATGATCCCGAGGAACGATTCACAGACCTCTACGACCGGCACTACCGCAGCGTCCTGGGCTACGCCCTGCTGCGGGCCGAGCGCGACCTGGCCGAAGACGTCTCCAGCGAGACGTTCCTGGTGGCGTGGCGGCGGCTCGACGACCTGCCGGAGCCGCCGCTGCCGTGGCTGCTCGGGGTTGCGCGCAACCTGCTGGCCAAGCAGCGCGACTCGCGCCACCGGCGGCAGGCCCTGGTCGACCGGATCGTGGCCCTGACCACCCCGCGCGACCAGGTGGCCTGGGACGTGGCCGAGCACGTCATCGACAGGGAGACCGCGCTGGCCGCTCTGTCGGCCCTGCCGGAGCACGACGTGGAGGCCATGATCTTCGCCACCTGGTACGGCCTGCCGCCCGAGCAGGCGGCCTCCGTCGTGGGCTGCTCGGTCCGTACGTACAACGTCCGGCTCCACCGTGCGCGCAAGCGCCTCACCCTGGCCCTCCGCCTGGGCGGCGCGAGCCCGGCCCGCAGCCTCGACTCCTGACCACACCCTTGGAGGACCCCTCATGACCGACCGAATCTTCACCGAGCTCAAGCCCGACGGGCTGGACGAGCTGGCCGAGGACGGCTACCGGCGGCGCCGCTCGGCCGACCTGGCCCGTGCCTTCGCCACGCCGCGCGTCAGGCGGCGCTCGCGGTGGCCGCTCCTGCTGGTGGCGAGCGCGGCAGCGGCCGGGCTCGCGGCCGCCACCGTGGTCGTCGCCTCCGGCGGGACCCCGGCCCCCAAGA
Source organism: Nonomuraea sp. NPDC004186 (assembly GCF_053603495.1). Lineage (NCBI taxonomy): Bacteria > Bacillati > Actinomycetota > Actinomycetes > Streptosporangiales > Streptosporangiaceae > Nonomuraea > Nonomuraea sp. NPDC004186. Next base: position 65,082 of record NZ_JBSGFQ010000011.1, read on the forward strand.
CGCCAAGCCCGGCAGTCGCGGCCAAGCCGCTGACCGCCCGCTCCTTCCTGCTCGCGGCGGCCTCGACGGCGATGCGGGAGCCGGCCGAGTCCGGCCGCTACTGGTACCTCCGGGAGCGCACGTTCGCGAAGGTGCACAACGTGCCGGGCGACTACGAGGCCAAGCTCAATGCCCTGCTCAAGGCGCAGAAGGACAAGGAGGCGGGGCTCAAGGGCGCCCCAGAGCGGCTGGCCGCCGCGAAGAAGGAGTTCGACCGCAAGGTCGTGGAGCTGAAGACCAACGGGGTCGCGGAGCTGCCGTACACGGCCTTCTCCGCCGACACCCGTGAGACCTGGCGGCCGATGAAGGCGGGCGAGACCGGCCGCAGCGTGAGCAACCAGGACGTCGAGGTCACCTTCGGCTCCCCGCAGGACGAGGCCGGCTGGCGGGCGGCCGGTTCCCCCGAGCTGGCCGAGAAGAAGCCCAGGACCTACGACGACGCCACCGAGCGGATCCTGTCGATCGACAACCCGAGCCTGAACCTGCGCAACCTCGCGGACCTGCCCACCGACGAAGACGCGCTGCGCCGCCGCCTGGACGACCTCTGGAAGCGCAGCCCGAACAGCGCGGACATCGGCAAGGCCGGCTACCTCTGGCAGACCGCCGTGGACCTGATGACCGCGCCGCTCAAGCCGGGCACCCGCTCGGCCCTGTTCCGCGTGCTGGCCGACCAGCCGTCCGTGACGCTGGAGGGCAAGACCTCGGACGCGCTGGGGCGTACAGGGGTGGCCCTCTCGACGCCGACGGCGCGCGAGCTCACGGTGCGGCTGGTCGTGGACGAGCAGTCGGCGGAGCTGCTGCAGTACGAGCTGTCCGAGAAGGGCAAGCTCCTGCTGCGGGTGGCGCTGGAGGACATGGGCTGGTCCGACGAGCTCGGCAGGCGTCCGGCCGGCTGAGGACCCGGCCGGACACCTGCCGCCGCCCCGGGGGCTCAGCGGCGCCAGATCACCGCGGAGGGGGTGCCGGCGTCGACGGTGACGTCACCGTTCCAGGTGAGGAAGGACGGCTGCGGCAGGTAGTCCTGCCCCAGGAAGAAGCCGCGCTTGATGCCGGTGACGTGCACGACGGCACCGTTGTCGGTGCCGACCACGACGCGGTTGGCGGTGATCTCCTGGATGTCGTCGGCCGTCGTGCCGGGCGGCAGCTCCACCGTGGTCGCGGCCGGGTCGTCCCGCTGGATGGACCAGGTCGGCTCCACGTGGTTCGACAGGTAGACGGTGGCGCCGCTCTTGAGGCGTACGCCGAGCGAGACGCCGACCCAGGACGAGCCGGTGTTGGGCCGGTCGGTCGTCTTCTTGAGCACCGCGTACAGGTAGTTGCGCTGGTCGCTGACCTCCGGCGTGGCAGGCGTCGTGCCGGAGGCGGCCTCGATCTTGCCCTCCCGGATCATCTCCTTGGACATGATCTGGTAGGTCCAGGAGTTGGTGTCCATCATGTACTCGCGGGCCTCGGCGGCCGGCCGGGTCTGCAGCGCCGACAGGAAGAACCGCATCGGGTCGGTGACCTTGTCGCACATGTTGTTGTTGTTCGTGCAGGTCTCCAGCTGGGCGTGGTCGCCCTCGTACGTGCCGGCGAACTGCAGCGTCTGGTGGTTGGCGGCCTGGTAGGTGTCGCTGCCGGCGACCCGGTTGCCGCGCTCGTCGACCTCCACCGCGTAGACCCACTCGATGTCGGTGGTCCGGCCCCAGCGCGCCATCAGCGCCGGCGTGTTGGTCCCGCCGTCCTCGTTGCTCCACACGACGGAGTACGTGAGCCTCGTCCGGCCCGGCGCCGACCCGGGGCCGACCTCGTGCCAGGCGATGAGCGGCGTGTCGGTCGTCGCATTCTGGTACGGGGTGCCGAGCTCGGAGAGGTTGCGGCCGTAGACGATCGGGGCGTAGCGCAGCGCCAGGTACTCGGCGCTGCCCGGCGCGTACGTCGTCACCTTCACCCGGTCGAGCAGGACGGACGTGCTCACCCCGGCGGATCGGTCACCGGCGAAGCGCAGCCGCAGCACGTGCGGCCCCTGCCGCACCGAGCCCAGCGCGAGCTGCCGGGGCAGCCGCTGGTCTCCGGAGACGACGAGGTCGGTGGCGTAGCGGTTGTCGACGTAGACCGACACGACGGCCGACTCGCCGCCCTTCACGGCCCAGTCCGTGCCGGGCGCGGCGGCGTTCAGGTCGACGACCGCCTCGCCGGCCCGCTTCGCGAGGAACGGGACCCGTACGTCGGAGTGGTCGCGGCGAACCTGGATCGGACGGTCGTGATCGGCCTGCGCCACGGCGGGAGCGGCGAGCGTGGCTGCCGTGGCGAAGGCCGCGACCGCGGCGGTGAGCAATGGGACGACTCGCATCAGAGTTTCCTCCGTGGGGGATTGCACCGCGAACCCGCGGTCAAAGAGATTGTCAGACCTGTCGGCCAACACCGAGAGAGCAATCGCTGAAAATCAGGACAACGCCCCAGATCTCCGGCATATCCGGCCCCGAGGCGGATGTCTACGAACGCGAAGGCGGCTCCGGGCAGGGCTGACCGGACGAAAATCCAGCACGGAACTCGTGCTCCCGCACAATCCGCCCCACCGCCCCGGCCGGGTACGGTGCGCCCATGGACACCCATGACCTCGTGCTGAGCGGCGCCCGGGTCCTCGACCCGGAGACCGGTCTCGACGCCGTCGCCCACGTAGGCGTGACCGGCGGCGCGATCTCGGCCGTCTCGACGCGGCCGCTGTCCGGCCGCGAGCACCTCGACGTCTCCGGGCTGGCGATCGCGCCCGGCTGGATCGACCTGCACAGTCACTCCCACACCGTCGCCGGGCACCGGCTGCAGGCGCTCGACGGCGTCACCACCGTGCTCGACCTGGAGGCGGGGATCAGCCCCGTGGCGGAGGCGTACGACACGGCCGCGGCGGAAGGGCGCCCGCTCAACTACGGCTTCTCCGCCTCCTGGGGCATGGCCAGGATGGCCGCGGTCGGCGGGATGCCGCACGGCGGAGGGCTGGCCGCCGCGCTCGGCGCCATCGGCAGCCCGGCCTGGCAGGCGGAGGCGAGCCGGGCACAGCTCCAGGCGCTGCTCGGGCTGATCGAGGCCGACCTCGCCGACGGGGCCCTCGGGATCGGCCTGCTGATCGGGTACGCGCCCAGGGTGGACCCCCAGGAGTACGTCGCGGTCGCCGGGCTCGCCGCCAAAGCGGGCACGCCCACCTACACCCACGCCCGCGACCTGGTCGAGCAGACTCCTGACCTGCCGATCGACGGCGCCGAGGAGATCGTCATGGCGGCCGTCGAAACGGGCGCCCACATGCACTACTGCCACGTCAACAGCACGTCGCTGCGCCAGCTCGACCGGGTGCTGGCGCTGGTGGAGCGGGTGCGGGCCGAGGGCGCGCGGGTGACCACCGAGGCGTACCCCTACGGCGCGGGGATGACCGGCATCGGCGCCGCCTTCCTCGCCCCCGAGGCGCTGCCCGCCTCCGGCATCGGGCCTGAGTCCATCGTCTATGTCCCCACGGGCGAGCGGGTCGCCGACGCCGACATGCTCCGCCGGCTGCGTGCCGCCGACCCGGGCGGGCTCGCGGTCATCCACTTCTTCGACGAGGACGACCCCGCCGACCTGGCCTTCGTCGACCGGGCGCTGCTCAGCCCCGGCACCGTCGTGGGCTCCGACGCCATGCCGCTGACCTGGGTGGGCGGGCCGCCCGAGCCGCTGGCCTGGCCGCTGCCGCCGTCCGCCGTCACGCATCCCCGTACGGCGGGGACCTTCTCGCGCGTGCTGCGCCGCCACGTCAGGGAGACTGGCCGCCTCACGCTGCTGGAGGCGGTGGCCCGTTGCAGCCTGCTGCCCGCCCGGGTGCTGGAGGACGCCGTACCCGCCATGCGGCGCAAGGGCAGGATCCAGCCGGGCTGCGACGCCGACCTGGTCGTCTTCGACCCGGAGACGGTCGGGGACCGGGCCACCTACGCCCGCAGCACCACGCCCTCGGCCGGTTACGCGCACGTGCTGGTCGGCGGCCGGTTCGTGGTGCGGTCGGGAGAGCTCCTCCTCGACGCGCTGCCCGGCCGTCCCATCAGGCGCTGAGCCGGGTGCGCTTCGTCATGCAGGACGGCAAGGTGCGAATGAATTCCGATTAAACAAAAAATGCTCCAACGGTGAACAGGCGATTCCCGCCATCGTTTTAATAACCGATTGACTCGGGTTATCCTCTCGACCGAAACCCCTATAAGGTTGGCCCCGGCACGCGGGCGGACGCGGCAGTCCGCGGCGATATATGAGGTCGAGGGGACACTGGTGGGCGACGATACTCTCCGTGAAGAACAGGCGATAAGCCGGGCCACCGACCACCTGGTTCAGATTTACGCGGGCACTCACTCAACAGAGCACGTCAGAGCCGTTATGGAGGCCGCCCGTAAGCGTTTCGACGGCTTTCCCATCAGGGATTTCGTCCCCATTCTGGTGGAACGCATCGCGCACGGAGAGTTGGCGGCGGAGGCGCGGGCCGACGAGGTCGTGGACATTGAAGTTCCGGAGACGGCCGACGATGTCCCCGATTCACCGGAAATTCACTCGCCGGAAAACGATCGGCCATCCCCGCAGCCGTCCTCCCTCATTCGCAGTAAGGGATTTCTTTCACTCGTCGCGGCGGCGGTCGTCGTGGCCGCCGCCGTCGTCGTGGTGGTGAACGTCAGCCAGGACGACCCCCCGCCACCTCCCCCGCTCACGATCGTGCGCGGTGTGATCGGCTCCGAGAAGAAGGCGTTCTTCGAGGATCCGCGCGTGCAGCAGTCACTCGCCGGCCAGGGCCTGAAGGTCGAGGTCGAGTCGGCGGGCTCGCGCCAGATCGCCACCTCGATCAACCTCGATCGGTACGACTTCGCGTTCCCGTCGAGCGCGCCCGCGGGCGAGTCGATCCAGCGCACGCGTCACGTCAGCACGAAATACACGCCGTTCTCCTCTCCGATGGCGATCGCGACGTTCCAGCCGATCGTGGACGTGCTGACCAAGGCGGGCGTGGTGAAGAAGGGGCCCGTCCCGACCTTCAGCGTCGACCGCTACCTCGGGCTCGTCACGTCGGGCACGAAGTGGGCCCAGCTCTCGCGCAACTCCGCCTATCCCGTCGACAAGAACGTCCTGGTCTCCACGACGGACCCGCGCACGTCGAATTCCGCGGCCATGTACCTGGCGACGGCCGGCTATGTCGCGAACGGCAACGCGGTCGTGCACGGCACCACCGCCGAGAAGAGCGTGCTGCCCCTGATGACCCGGCTCTTCACCAGCCAGGGCTACACCGACAACACCTCCGAGGGCCCGTTCAACGAATACCTTACGGTGGGCATGGGCCCGACCCCGATGGTCTGGATCTACGAGGCGCAGTACGTGGACGCCGCCGCGCGGGGCCGGCTCAAGCCCGGGATGGTGCTGATGTACCCGTCGCCGACCGTGCTGTCCCAGCACACGCTGGTGCCGCTCACCCCGACGGGCGACCGGATCGGACGCCTGCTGAGCACCGACCCGGAGCTGCAGGGCCTCGCCGCCGAGCACGGGCTCCGCTCGGGCGACGCCACCCGGTTCGCCAAAGTCGCCGCCGATCACAACGTGCCCGTCCCGAAGGACCTCATCGACGTGGTCGACATCCCTTCGTACGACACGCTTGAGCACCTGCTCGACGGCGTCGCCAAGTCGTACGGCTAGAGCCTCAGCGCTCGCGCGGGGCGTCGTTCAGGATGTCGAACGCCTGGCGGGCCAGGCCCCGCGCCGACTCCAGCGTGCGCTCCTCCTCGGGCAGCGCGTGGAAGGCCAGGACGGTGGCGCGCAGCGCGGCCACGCAGGCGCGGGCGAGCACGGAGGCGCGCAGCGACAGCGCCCGCTCGTCCTGCCCGCCGCCCGAGTCACCCAGCCGGTCATGCAGGGCGGCCGTCAAGCCGTCCTCCAGCTCCAGCAGCACCGGCTGCGCGGTCCTGGCCGGGTGGGAGAACACCTGGCCGGGCAGGCCGCTGAACAGCAGGGCCACCCCGGTGCCGCGGACCGCGGTCTCGGCGTATCCCCGCTCCTCGAACATGCGTGTAGCAGTTCCTGCAAGGCCTGCCTCGTCGCCCTCTTGTGCAGCTCGCGCCGTCCGGCAGTGACCATGACCGCCACCATCAATAACAGAGCGTATGCGGTGTCGCGTGGGCACACCGCTCACGACCGGAGGCCGTTGAGCGCGATCTCGGTGAACCGCCGCCAGTCACCGGCGGAGTGCCGGATGACGGCCGCCAGCCCGCACACGATCATGTTGACGTCCGCCGCCGTCACGTCCGCCCGGACCGTGCCGCCGGCTCGCGCCGCGTCGATCAGCTCCCCGACGACGGCGTGGAGTTTCGCGCGCGGCTCTCCTTGCGGCTCGGTCGAGCCCATGGCCTGCTCGATCACCTCCGACATGCCGCGATCGCCCGCCAGCACCTCGCCGACGTGCCCCAGGAACCGGGCCAGCGCCTGGGACGGGTCGCCCTCGGCCAGGCATCGCTCCCGCGCGAAGGCGACCATCTCGGCGGAGCGGTGCGCGGCGACGGCCTCGATCAGGGCCTCACGGGTCGGGAACTTGCGGTAGAGGGTGCCGACGCCGACCCCGGCCACGCGGGCGACCTCCGACATCTGCACGTCATAGCCATGCTCCGCGAACAGCGCGCGGGCCGCCTCCAGGACGCGGTCACGGTTGCGCTCGGCGTCGGTACGCGGCTTGCGGCGGGTCGGCGGAGTTGACATGCCTGGCGATCCTCTGTCTAGACTCAATTGCGGAATCAGGATTCCGCATTCCATTATGCCACGTCCGAAAGGGCCGCCATCATGTCGAAGGATCGTTTCATCCTGCTCAACCCCGGCGAGGTGCGGCCGAGCCGGGTCCCCATGCCGCCCGTGTTCGGCCTCAAGGCCAGGACGGAGGACACCGAAGGCAGGCTCTCCCTCCTGGAGGTGACCCTGGCCCGCGACATCCCCCGGCACGTCCATCACGTGGCCGACGAATGCGTCTACGTGCTGGACGGCGTGCTGGAGGTCGAGTTCGACGACCGGGTCGAGCACGTGGCGGCGGGCGGGTTCGTGCTGTTGCCGCACGGCGTCCCGCACGCCCTGCGCAGGGGATCCACCCCGCCTCCGCGGGTGATCCAGATCTCCACGCCGGGCGGATGGGAGTGCTACCTCGAGGACGCCGCCGAGGCCGGACCGGACGCCACCACCACCGACGGGCGGTTCGACGCCAAGAAGCTCAACCTCATCGCCGCCAAGCACCAGATCACCTACGAAGAGCGGTGACCCGAGCCGGGCCCTCCAGACCCGAGCCTGGACCATCCAGCCCGAGCCGGGCCCTCCAGACCCGAGCCGGGCCATCCACTTCCCGGCCCAGCCCGCCCCCTCCGAGACCAAGCCACCCACTAGCCCGCGCGGCGATCACGTCGAGGGTCGTGGCCGTCTTCGCGAGCACGGCCGGCAGCAGGATCCGCCTCGTCCGCGCGGCCAGGAGGTGCGCCGGGCGGCTCAGGCCTTGACGACCTCCACCCGGTAGCGGCCGTCGCCGTCGCGGTGGGCGCCGTGGATCTCGGTGGCCAGGTCGGGGAAGGCCCGGTCGAAGTCCTCCAGGGCCCGCAGATAGGCCATCAGCGGACCGTCGGCCGGGCCGGTCGCCTCGCCCGGCATCAGCATGGGGATGCCGGGCGGGGTGACCACCACCGTGGCCGCGGCGACCCGGCCCGGCAGGTCGGCCAGCCGGACGCGTTCGGTGCGGGCCCGGATCATGGCCTGGTAGCAGTCGGCGGGGGTGGACACCGGCTCGGGCAGGGTGGTGAAGACCTGGTCGAGCAGCTTCCCGAGCTCGGAGTCACGCAGCTTCTCGTGGACCAGCGTGCAGAACTTCTGCAGCGAGACCGCCGGCGGCCCGAAGCCGGGCAGCACCTCCGCCAGGGGCAGGTCATCGTCGTAGGCGTTCTTGAAGTCGGTGAGCGCGTCGATCAGCGTGCCCCATTTGCCCTTGGTGATCCCCATGGAGAACAGCACCAGCAGCGTGTGGTCGCCGGTCTTCTCCACCACGATGCCGCGCCGCTGCAGGTAGGCGGCCACGATGCGGGCCGGGATGCCCCAGTCGAGCGTGCCGGTGACGGCGTCGGCCCCCGGGCAGGTGATCGTCACCTTGACCGGGTCGAGCAGGCCGTAGCCCTCGGACATCCCGTCGAACCCGTGCCACGCCGCCCCCGCCTCCAGGGTCCAGCACCGGGGCTCGGCGCACAGCAGCGCCGGGTCGGCCTCGGCGAACGAGACGCTCTGCCCGGTGCGCGGGTCGGTGACCGTACGGGGCTGCCAGACGCCGAAGAACCAGTCGGGCCGCCGGCCGTCCTCACGGATGCGCGCGGCCAGCCGCACCATCGCCTGCCGGAACCGGACCGCCTCGACGATCGCCTCCCCGGTGAGGAACGGCCCCGACGGGCCGTCCATCATCGCCGCCGCGACGTCCAGCGAGGCGATCATCGGGTAGAGCGGCGAGGTGGAGGCGTGCATGAGGTACGTCTCGTTGAACGCGTCGTAGTCGACCGGCGCCCGCTCCGCTGGGCGGACGTGCAGCATCGCCGCCTGCGACAGCGCGGCCAGCAGCTTGTGCGTCGACTGGGTGGCGAACACGGTGGGGCGGCCGGGACCGGGCAGCGTGCGCTCGTCGATCGCCATGCCGTACCGGCCGGCGTAGAGCGGGTTGAACCGGGCGTAGGCGAACCACGCCTCGTCGAAGTGCAGCCGTGGCACGCCGGCGCCCAGCAGCTCGCCGACCCGCACCGCGTCGTAGCACACCCCGTCGTACGTGGAGTTGGTGATCACCGCGTACGCCGGCGCTCCGGCGGCCAGGGGGTGAGCGGCCACCAGCGCACGGACGGCGTCCGCCTCCAGCGCGGCGGGCGGGATCGGGCCCGCCAGACCGAGCCCGTTGCGCTCGGGCACGAGATAGACGGGGCGGGCCCCGCTGATGGCCAGCGCGTGCTGGACCGACTTGTGGCAGTTGCGGTCGACCAGGACGGTGTCGTCGCGGGCGATCGCGTGGTGACCGACGATGCGGTTGGCGGTGGAGTTTCCGTTGACCACGAAGAACGTGCGGTCGGCCCCGAAGATGCGGGCGGCGTTGCGCTCGGCCTCGCCGATCGGGCCGGTGTGGTCGAGCGGCGACCCCAGCTCGGTGACGGAGATGGACAGATCGGTGCGCAGCAGCCGCTCCCCGTAGAAGTCGAAGAACGCCCGCCCCACCGGCGACTTGAGGAATGCCACGCCGCCGGCGTGCGCCGGGGTGTGCCAGGAGTAGCGATGATGGTCCTCGAGGCGCCGCAGCGCGCCGAAGAACGGCGGCAGGATGTTCTCGGCGTACTGTTCGGCCGCGTAGGCGATGCGCCCGGCGATGAAGCGCGGGGTGTCCTCCAGCGGGAAGACGTAGCCCTGGATGACCTCGTACACCCACAGCGGAAGCTCCTGCTCCTGCGCCATCAGGAAGACGGGCAGGCCGCGGAACCGCCTGGAGACCGCGCCCAGCAGCTCTTCGGCGCCCGGCGCCTCCCACGCCACCAGCACCGCCGACAGCGACGCGTCGGACCCGACCACCGCCAGGGCGTCCTCGGCCCGGTGGGTCCAGCGCACCTGGAGCCCGAGCTCGTCCATCGCCGCGCACACGCGGCGGAGCTGCTCGGCGAGTGCCGAGTCGGCGTCGGGACGTTCGGTGACGGCGGCCAGAACCGTTCGCTCCATGCGGCACTCCGTGGTCAGGGGAAGGGTCGGGAAGGTCCTGCGGGGCCCCACGCAATAGTAACCCTTCGGAGTTGTACGGCAACTTCGCGTAGCGGTTGCGGCAAGTGACCGCCAAGTACGTGAGAGTAAAGTGCAGCCTGTGACTGGACGATGGCAGATGATGGTCGCCCTGAGCTTGTGCGTGGCGCTTTTCTGCGCGAACTGGACAGCGCTGTACGTGGCTCAGCAGGCGATCTCCAGAGACCTCCACCTCACCTCGGCCGCCGGCGTATGGCTGATCTACCTTTATCCCGCCGCCCTGTTAGGGGTGTTGATCCCCGTGAAGGGCCGGCTCGGCGTGCTCCTCCTGGGGCTCGGCGCGTTCTGCCTGGCCTCGGCGGGGGCCGCGCTCGCCCCGAACGGCGCCATACTGATCGGCTGCCGGGCCGGGCAGGGGCTGGCGGCCGCGATCGTGCTGCGGGCGGGCTTCGAGCTCGCCCGGGAGCACTTCCGCGGCACCGAGTGGGGGCCGGCGCTGGTGATCCCGGTGGCGCTCGCCGTCCCGGCACTGATCGCGGGGCCCGTGCTCGGCGGCGTCATCACCGATTTCCTGTCCTTCCGGTGGGTCTTCCTGATCAATGTGCCGCTGACCGTCGTGGCCTTGGTGCTGGTCGCGCTCTTCACGCCCCGCAGGGTCCTGCCCGCGCACCCTCGACCTCGATGAGCGACTTGCGCAGCCATGCGCGCTCCTGACCGGCTTCGATATCGACTTTCCTATCGCAGCGGGGGCGTTGCCAATATTGGACACCGCATGATCGACTCTGGTCTGCTGGGGCGCATGTCGTTCGAGCAGACCAGTCTGTCCCGCCGTACCCTGCTGATCGCCTCGGCCGTCCTGCCGCTGGCAGGAGGCGCGGCCGAGGCGTCGGCCGCCGTGTCGGCCGGGCGCGCGAAGGACTACTACGACCGCGCGGCCGGGCTGGCCGGCGACGACCCGGTCCTGCGGCAACTCGTCAAGGCGCTCTCCCCCGGCGCCGTGATCCCGGACGTGAAGGCCCCCAAACCGCTGCGGATCTTCGACAACGTCGCCGTGGTGAGCACCGGCCTGGTCTCGGCCACGGCGCTCCTCACGTCCGGGGGCGTCATCCTCATCGACGCGCTGGGGTCGCCGGACGACGCCAAGAAGATCATCGTTCCGGAGCTGCGTTCGCTGGGGGTGGACCCCTCGACGATCAAGTACGTGGTGGCCGCCCACGGTCACAGCGACCACTTCGGCGGCGCCCAGTACCTCGCCGACCGGTACGGGGCCCGCGTCATGATGGCCCCGGCCGACTGGAAGCTCGTCGCCGCCGACCGTCCGGCCAACGCTCCGAAACGGGACCTGGACATCGCCGACGGTCAGCGGCTGACCCTCGGCGACACCACGGTCACCTTCCACCACACGCCCGGGCACACGCCGGGCACCGTCTCGTCGATCTTCCCGGTGCGGTGGAAGGGACAGCGGCACACCGCGATGTTGTGGGGTGGCACCAACCCGCCCACCGCCACCAAGGACAAGCGGACCTACCTCGCCTCCGTGCTCGCCTTCGCCGCCCGGATGCGGCAGGCGGGCGTGGACGTCGAGCTGAACAACCACGGGCTCTGCGACAACGGTCTGGCGCGCATGGAGGAGCTGCGTGGCGGGTCGTCCGGGGCCGCGAACCCGTTCGTCATCGGCGCTCCCCGGGCGCAGCGCTTCATGAAGGTCATGGAGACCATGCTGCGCGGCCGGATCGCCTCCGACCGGGAGGCGAGCACCGCCAGCCGCGCGCTCGGGCGGGACAGGTCGTAGCCATCGCGCCGCCGGAACGCGGTCAGGAACGTCTCGGCCACCACGTCGTCGGCGGCGTCCTCGCCCAGCCGGCGCGTAACGTAGCGGGTGGCGTCCGCGGCGTGCCGGCGGAAGACCTCGGCAAACACCTCGAGGTCGCGCCGGGACCGTTCGATGCACGAGGCGTCATCCACCTCTGCCCGGCTCGTCTCGCTCGCTCGGCCTCACGGCTCTGAATTGACGCGCTCTCCGGCCTGAAGGGCCGGAGATTCTGGCCTGTGCCACGCCGTTCATGCGGCGGCACTTCCTCGGCTTCCTGCTTCGCCGGCCCGTGCCGCCGCGAGCGGTGGTCTTATCGGCCCTCCACAGGCGTTTTGTCTCTCCGCCCGTCCGGCGGCGAGAATGTTGATTGCGGCGTTCACGTCCCGATCATGGACGGCGCCACACGGGCAGGACCATTTCCGCACGTTCAACGGCATCGTCTCGGCCAGTGCCCCGCAGGCCGAACACAGCTTGGACGACGGGAAGAACCGGCCGACCTTTGCGAACTGCCTGCCATACAGCTTCGCCTTGTACTCCAGCATGCTCACGAACGCCGACCAGCCCGCGTCATGGACGCTCTTGGCCAGCCTCGTGCGCGCCAGCCCCTTCACGGCCAGGTCCTCCACGTAGATCGCTTGGTTCTCGCGGATCAACTGGGTGGAGGTCTGGTGATGGAAGTCACGGCGCGCGTCGGCAACCTTCGTGTGCTGGCGAGCGACCTTGCTGCGGGCCGTGGCCCGGTTGGCTGATCCTTTCTGCTTACGCGACAGCGCTTTCTGAAACTTCTTGAGTTTCTTCTCCGCCCGGCGGAGGAAACGCGGAGAGTCGATCTTCCGGCCGTCCGCCAGGACGGCGAAATGGCCGAGTCCGAGGTCGATCCCCGTCTCGGCAGGCACGGCGGTCAGCGGCTGCTCACGCACCTCGACCACGAAACTTGCGAAATACCGGTTCGCCGCGTCCTTGATGATGGTGACCGAGGATGGTTGCGCGGGCAGCTTGCGCGACCACCGCACCGGCACATCCCCGATCTTCGGCAGGCGCAGCTTGCCAACGACGGTGACGGCGAAGCGGGCGTTCTTGGTGAACCGGATCGCCTGCCGGTTGTCCTTGCGGGAGCGGAACCGGGGCGGCGCGAGCTTCGGCCCCTTGCGCTTCCCTTTGACCGAGGCGAAGAAGTTGCGGAACGCGGTGGTGCAGTCGGACAGGGCCTGTTGCAGCACGACCGCCGATACCTCGCCCAGCCAGGCCCGCTCGGGGCGTCGCTTCGCCTGGGTGATCGCCGTGCGGGACAGTTGCGCATCGGTGACGAACGGCAGCCCCTGCTCGTGGGCGTGGTTGCGCAGCGCGAGCGCGTCGTTGAACACCACGCGGGCGCACCCGAACGCCTTGGCCAACGCGATGCACTGCCCCGGCGTCGGGTCCATACGGAAGGAATACCGCAGCTGCACGAGAGCCATCGTAGGAGTTGGTCCATGGCTGAGTACGGCGAAATCAGAACCGACAGACACTGCGTTTTCCTCTTGCACGCTCATTTGGTTTGCGTCACCAAGTTCCGGTACAAGGTGTTCACCGGTACCCACGTGACCCGCCTGGAAGAGATCACGAGGGCCGTCTGCGCCGACTCCGAAACCACCCCGGCCAAGTTCAACGACGGGGACAACCACGTCCGTCTGCTGGTCAACTTCCCACCCAAAGTGGCACTGTCGAAGTTGGTCAACTCGTTGACGGGCGTCTCGTCCCGGCGGATGCGCCAAGAGTTCCCCGAACCTGGCCAACTGCTACCAGGCGAACAAGCTGTGGTCCGGCTCCTGCTTCGCCGGATCAGTGGGCAGCGCCCCGATCAGTGTCCTGCGCCAGTACATCGAGCAGAAACCAGGCGTTCTGATCGGGGTGGACGCCAATACGCCCGGCGGCGAATCGGCTGTTCTTGCCCCGCTACACGGGCTGGTCCGCTTCACCCCGGACTGAAGCCCGAAGCACGACGGACGATTTCGGTAGCACGCCTGTTGTTGCCGAGCGGGCGGCGGTCTGTTCCCGCGGCGGGCTTGTCACCGGAAATTCCGCCAATATTGGCCCATAGTCGCATTTCGGTCCTTACCATAATCGCCGCGGCGATCACCGGTGAGAGTCTCCGGTGCCGATGCCGCAGGGAGTTTCACGTGCGAAAGATCGCGGCCACCACGCTCGCCATCATCACCCCCCTCGCCGGAGCGAGCGCCGCTCCGGCAGCCGCCGAGGCCACGCCCGACCGGTCCCAGGTCGTCGTCATCGGCCACCGCGGCGCGGCGGGCCACCGCCCCGAGCACACGCAGGGCGGCTACGAGCTCGCCGTGGCCATGGGCGCCGACTGGATCGAGCCCGACCTGGTGCCGACCAAGGACCACGTGCTGGTCGTCCGGCACGAGAACGAGATCTCCGGCACCACCGACGTGTCGCTCCACCCCGAGTTCGCCACGCGCAAGACCACCAAGGTCGTGGACGGGCGCAACGTGACCGGGTGGTTCACCGAGGACTTCACGCTGGCCGAGCTGAAGACGCTGCGCGCGGTCGAGCGGCTGCCCGCGATCCGCCAGCGCAACACCGTCTACGACGGCTACTACCAGGTGCTCACCTTCCAGGAGGTGCTCGACCTGGCCAAGCGGCTCTCCCGCCAGTACGGCAGGCAGGTCGGCGTCTTCCCCGAGACCAAGCACCCGACGTACTTCCGGTCGATCGGGCTGCCGCTGGAGGAGCCGCTGATCGAGACCGTCAAGCGCAACGGCCTCAACCGGCCGGGCGGCCCGGTGGTGGTGCAGTCGTTCGAGCCGTCCAGCCTCAAGCGGGTGGCCAAGGACCTGCGCGTGCCGCTGTGGCAGGCGCTGGGCACCACCGGCCGGCCGTACGACCTGACCGCGGCCGGAGACCCGACGACCTACGCGGACATGATGAAGCCCGAGGGACTGGCGAAGATCGCGCAGTACGCGCAGTGGATCGGGCCGGACAAGTCCTCGGCGATCCCGCTCAACCCGGACGGCAGCTCGGGCACCCCGACGACGCTGGTCTCCGACGCGCACAAGGCGGGACTGAAGATCGGCGTGTACACCTTCCGCAGCGAGAACCAGTACCTGCCGCTGCAGCTGCGCCGCGGCCAGGTCGCGACCGACCACGGTGACGCGCTGTCGGAGTACCGCGCGCACCTGGACCTGGGCGTGGACGCGTTCGTCACCGACTACCCGGACGCCGCCGTCCTGGCGCGGGGCGAGCGGGGCAAGCCGCACAAGCAGGTGCAGCCCCAGCAGCAGTTCGACAACGGGCTGCCGGAAGAGGGCCAGCAGTAGGCAGTTGACCGGGGCCGCCTCCGTGCGGAGGCGGCCCTCAGCCTCTCCGGAGGCGCTTGATCAACGGCCAGGCGAGCAGCACGAGGATGACGGCGTAGATCGTGTAGGAGACGGGCCCGCCGAGCAGGCCCGACAGGTCTCCGCCGGACAGTTGCAGGGAGCGGCGGCCCTGGAGTTCGGCGCGGGGGCCGAGGATGACGCCGACGATCAGCGGCAGCACCGGCAGCCCGAAGCGGCGCATGCCGAAGCCGAGCAGCCCGAGGAGCAGCAGCAGGATCAGGTCGAACGGCTGGGCGTTGACCGCGTAGGCGCCCATGGAGGCGAAGAACAGGATGCCCGCGTACAGGTAGGGCCGGGGGATGCGCAGCAGCCTGGCCCAGGCGGGGGCCAGGGGCAGGTTGAGGACGAGCAGCAGCAGGTTGCCCACGAACAGGCTGGCGATCAGCGTCCAGACCAGGGTCGGCTGGCGTTCGAACAGCAGGGGGCCGGGCTGGATGCCGTACGACTCGAACGCGGCGAGCATCACCGCGGACACGGCCGTGGTGGGCAGGCCGATGGCCAGCATCGGCACCAGGGTGCCGGCGGCGGAGGCGTTGTTGGCTGCCTCCGGTCCGGCGACGCCTTCGATGGCGCCGTTGCCGAACTCCTCGGGCCGCTTGGCGAGCCGCTTCTCTGTGGCGTACGACAGGAAGGTGGGGATCTCGGCGCCGCCGGCGGGCAGGGCGCCGAAGGGGAAGCCGAGGGCGGTGCCGCGCAGCCAGGGCTTCCAGGAGCGCCGCCAGTCCTCCGCGCCCATCCACGGCCGGCCGACCGGCACGACGGGCACGGCCTTGCGGCGCAGGTGCGCGGCCACCCACAGCGCCTCCCCGACGGCGAAGATGCCGACGGCGACCACGACCACGTCGATGCCGTCCGCGAGTTGCGGGATGCCGAGCGTGAGCCGCTGCTGACCGGTCACCCCGTCGATGCCGACGGTGCCGATGACCAGCCCGACCAGCAGGGAGGCGAAGCCGCGCACCCGCGAGCCGCCCAGCGTGGCCGAGACCGCGACGAAGGCCAGCAGCATGATCGCGAAGTAGTCGGGCGCGCCCAGGCTGATGGCGAACCTGACCACCACGGGGGTGACGAGCACCAGCGCCAGGGTGGCGATCGTGCCGGCCACGAACGAGCCGATGGCCGCGGTCGCCAGGGCCTGGGCGGCCCGCCCGGCCTTGGCCATCTTGTTGCCCTCGATCGAGGTGATCACCGAGGAGGACTCGCCGGGCGTGTTGAGCAGGATGGAGGTGGTCGAGCCGCCGTACATGCCGCCGTAGAAGATGCCCGCGAACAGGATGAAGGCCTGGGTGGGATCCATCCCGTACGTGACCGGCAGCAGCAGCGCCACGGTCATGGCCGGGCCGATGCCGGGCAGCACGCCGACGGCGGTGCCGGCGACCACGCCGATGAGGGCCACCAGGAGGTTGCCCGGGGAGGCGACGTTGGCGAACCCGTCGAGCAGGAGGCGCAGGTTGTCCATCACAGGATCCCCTGCAGCACGCCGGCGGGCAGGTTGACGCCCAGGCCGATCGCGAACGCGTAGAAGGTGATCAGCGCGAGCGCGACGGCGATCAGCAGGCCCCGCACATGGTGCCGGTTGCCCAGGGCGAAGGCCGATCCCCAGAACAGGATCGAGCCGCTGATGACCCAGCCCAGCCGGTCGATGAGGGCGGCGTTCAGCAGGAAGGCGCCGATCAACAGCAGCACCGTGCGCCAGTCGACGCGGGTGGTCAGGTCGACGTCCTCGCCCGCCTCCGGCTCGCCGCGGCCGCCGCGGGCGACGTCGATGCCGTACGCGACGGCGACCGCGAGCAGGCACAGGCCCAGCAGGATCGGCACCGGGCGGGGGCCGATGGGGTCATTGCTGCTGATCAGATGGGTGATGCGGAGGGCGTCGGCGATCACCAGCGCGCCGGTCAGGGTCAGGAGGGCGCAGACGCCGTACTGGGCGCGATCCCGGCTCATGCCAGCCCGAGTTCGGACAGGATCGCCGCGACGCTCTTGTCCTGTTCGGCGAGGTAGGCGGTGAACTGGTCGCCGGGCAGGAAGGCATCGGTCCAGCCGCGCTTGGTCAGCTCGGTCTTCCATTCCTGCGAGTCGTGCATGCGGGTGATGGCGTCGATCCAGGTCTTCCTGTCGGCGTCGCCGATGCCGGGAGGGGCCACGATGCCGCGCCAGTTGCTGAAGACCAGGTCGATGCCGGAGGCCTTGAGCGTGGGGACGTCCTTGACCACGTCGATCGGCTCCGCGCTGGTCACCGCGAGGATGCGCACGGTGCCGGCCTCGACCTGGTCGAGGAACTCGCCGTAGCCGCTCGCCCCGAACCCGATCTTGTTGCCGAGGATCGCGGGCAGCAGCTCGCCGCCGCCGTCGTAGGAGACGAAGTTCACCTGCTTGGGGTCGATGCCGACGGCCTTGGCCAGCTGCATCGGCAGCAGGTGGTCGGGGCCGCCCGGCGAGGAGCCGCCGCCGACGGTGACCTTCTCGGGGTCCTTCTTCCACGCCGCCACCAGGTCGCCGATCGTCTTGTACGGCGAGTCCTTCGACACCACGATCGCGCCCGCCTCCTCGATGAGCTTGGCGATCGGCGTGGTCTTGGTGAGCGTAGCCGTGGACTTGGAGGCGTAGGAGGCGCCGACGACGCCCAGGCCCATCAGCATGGCCAGCTTGCCGTTGCCCTTTTCGTTGATCGTGCGCTGCAGGCCGACCGTGCCGCCCGCGCCGGGCAGGTTGAACACCTGCACCCCCGAGGCGATCTTCGTGTCCTCCATGACCTTGGCCGCCGTACGGGCGGTGGTGTCGTAGCCGCCGCCGGGGGTGTTGGGCACCATCACGCGCAGCCCGCCGACGGGCTCACCGGCCGCGCTCGCGCCCGTGCCTGTCTGCTTGGCCGCGGTCGCCCCGCAGGCGCTGACCGCGAGCATCGACAGCGCCGCCAGTGCGCCGAGGAGGGCGCCGATCCGATTTCTCACAATGGTCTCTTTCGCATGGACAAGTGCAGCGCCATGATTATGCGAACCCGGCCGACAGGCCGTCTGCCTTGTGTGACCAGCGGAGATTGTGTTCATTGTGTTCGTGAGACGCCGCCGCCCGACTCTTGCCGGAGAGATGCTGATCCTGCAACTGGCCATCGTCCTGATGGTCCTGTTCGCCGTCGGCGCCCTCTCGCTGGCCCAGTCCGAGGCGACGTTCGACCGCGTCGAGGGACGGCGGGTGACCGCGCTGGCCGAACAGCTCGCCTGGAACCCGCTCGTACGTGCCCAGATCGACCAGCCGGCGCCCGGCGAGGTACTCGCCCCGCTGGTGCACTCGACGCTGACCCAGTCCGGCGTCACGATGGTCACCGTGGCCGACGCGAGCGGCAAGATCATCAGCTCGACCGACACCACCATCGTCGGGGCCGCGCTGCCGCTGGGCGATCCCGGTGTCGCCCGGGCGCGGGGCTGGTCCGGTCACCTGGTGGTCGACGGGGTGCCCGAGGTCGCCGCCCAGGTTCCCGTCCTGAGCGACGCTCCCGCCGACCACGGCGCTCACCTGGGCACGGTGATGATCGGCGTGGCCGCCCCCACGGTGGGAGAACGGCTGGTCGGCGCCTCCTCGTACCTGCTGACCTACCTCGGCGTCGCCGTCGCGCTCGGTGGCGCCGGGTCGTGGCTGCTGGCCAGGCGGATCAAACGCCAGACCCTCGGCATGGAGCCCCGCGAGATCGCCGGCCTGACCGAGCACCGCGAGGCCATGCTGCACGGCATCGCCGAAGGCGTGGTCGCGCTGGACCCGCAGCACCGGCTCACCATGGTCAACGACATGGGCAGGACGCTGCTCGACCTCCCCGACCACTGCGTCGGCATGAGCCTGACCGCGCTCGGCGTCCAGGGCCGCCTGTACGACGTGCTGAGCGGCGCCGACGAGGCCCACGACGAGATCGCCCTCCACCGGGGCCGCGTGCTGGTCATGAACCGCATGATGATCGACAAGGACGGCCGCCGCCTCGGCTCGGTCACCACCCTGCGCGACCGCACCGAGCTCGCCCAGCTCGAACGCGAGCTCGGCTCCTTCCGCAGCTCGACCGAGCTGCTGCGGGCCCAGGCGCACGAGTTCGCCAACCAGCTCCACGTCATCTCCGGGCTGATCCAGGTCAGGGAGCACGACGAGGTCGTCCGCTACATCCGGGCGATCCGCGAGCACCGCGAGTCCCTCGACCTGAGCCTCAGCAGCCGTGTCCGTGACACCTCCGTCGCCGCACTGCTCATGGCCAAATCCTCCCTCGCCGCCGAACGCCGCGTCGAGCTGCGCCTGTCCGGACGCACCGCCCTGGACCGGCTGGACCCCCTGGACGCCGCGGACGTGGCCACCGTGACCGGCAACCTCGTCGACAACGCCATCGACGCCGCCTGCGGCAGCGGCGAGCCGGCCTGGGTGGAGGTGGAGCTGCGCCAGGACACCTCCAGCGTCGAGATCGTCGTACGCGACTCCGGCCCCGGCGTCGCACCCGAACTCGCAAATGAGGTCTTCACCCGGGGCTTCACCACGAAAGCCGCCCGAGGCGGCGAACGCGGCATCGGCCTGGCGCTCACCCAGCTCGTCTGCCGCCGCCGCGGCGGCGAGGTCGCGGTGACCAACACCGCCGACGGCGCCATGTTCACCGCCCGCATGTCCGTCGGCCGCCTGGCGATGGAGGTATCCCGATGATCGACGTACTGGTCGTGGACGACGACTTCATGGTCGCCAAGGTCAACAGCGGCTTCGTCAACCAGATCGAGGGCTTCCGGGTGATCGGCACCGCCGGCTCCGGCGAGCAGGCCCTGGAGCGCGTCGCCGAGCTCCATCCCGACCTGGTGCTGCTCGACCTGTACCTGCCCGACGTCTTCGGCCTGGACGTCATCACCCGGATGCGCGCCGCCGGGCACGACTGCGACGTCATCGTGATCAGCGCCGCCCGCGAGCTCGACGCGGTACGCGGGGCCGCCCGCCGGGGTGTCAGCAACTACCTGCTCAAGCCGTTCGACGTCGACGACCTGCGCGTCCGGCTGGAGCGCTACGCCGCCCGGCGTGCGGGCCTGGGCAGCACGGTCATCACCAGCCAGGCCGACGTCGACCGGCTCCTGTCCGGGACCGGCTCCGCGATGCCCGCCACGCTGCCCAAGGGCATGAGCGTGGAGACGGCCGAGCTGGTCAAACGCGCGCTCCGGGAAAGCGGCGGCACGCTGTCGGCCACCGAGTGCGCCGCCCAGGTGGGCGTCTCCCGGGTCAGCGCCCGCCGCTATCTCGAGCACCTGGCCGCGATCGGCCAGGTCGAGGTCTCCCTGCGCTACGGCGGCACCGGCCGCCCGGAACGCCGCTACCAGTGGCACCGCCCGGCGTGATTCCCCGGGCCGGCGGGCACGCGGGCGGCCGCATCGGCATTAGGGTCTACTACCAGGTCACAGGCCGCGACAACTGGAGCGACACCCTTGCCGACGACACCGACAAGGCCGGATCCCCACTACCGGATGCGCACTGGCTCGGACAACCCCACACTAATCAGGACATCTCATTTGGGTAGAGCTCTCCAATGACCTGGTCGGCCAGCCGGTGAGGACGTAAGTGATCGCAATGCCCCGCATCCGCACATCGCGAAGGGAAAGCATGACCTCCAGCACCACTCGCGCCACAGGCGAACCGGACCGCCACCACACCGAGGCGGCCCCGGCCCGGCTCGCGCCGAACGACCTCACGTTGTTCCTGGGACAGTGGCTGCGATCCCCGCTGCGGATGGGCGCCGTCGCGCCCAGCTCGCGGCACCTCGCGCGCGCGGTCTCCTGCCCTCTCCCGGAGCGCGGAGAGCCCGTCGTGGTCGAGCTGGGCCCGGGCACGGGGCCGTTCACCGCGGAGATCCAGCGCCGGCTCGACGGCCGCGGCCGCCACCTGGCCATCGAGCTCAACCCGCGCCTGGCCGACCTGCTCCGCCACCGCTATCCGGGAGCCGAGGTGATCCAGGAGGACGCCAAGCATCTGCGGCGGCTCCTGGACGAGCGCGGGATCGAGCGCGCCGACGTCGTGGTGAGCGGCCTGCCCTGGACCCTCTTCCCGGCCGCCGATCAGCAGCAGCTCATGGACGCGACGACCGCGATCCTCGGGCCGTACAGCGCCTTCACCGCCTTCACCTACCTCCACGCCGTCCCGCTGAGCTCCGCGCGCCGCTTCCGCGACCTGCTGGCGGACCGCTTCGAGGAGGTCGTCCCCAGCCGCACCGTCTGGCGCAACTGGCCCCCGGCCTTCGTCCTGCACGCCCGCCGGCCCCGTTCCTGACGGGAAAGCGAGACGCCGCTCATGGCCACGTACCCGGGCCATGGGCGGCGTCAGAGATGGCTGGTTCAGCCGGCCGTCTTGAAGGACGGGGTCACGAACGAGCCGCCCCAGTTGAGCCGGTCGGTCGGCCACAGCCGCCCGGGCTGCCGCTTGGCCATGATCTCGGCCTTGCCGCCCACCTCGCAGCGGTAGCCCTTCGGGGGCACCGTCAGCGAGATCAGGAAGTTGTCGATGGGCACCGTGCTGCACTCGTCCTTGCCGTAGATGCGGTGGCCCCAGCCCTCGTAGGTGAGCAGCGTCGCCTTCGAGCCGAGCTGGCGGCCCACGTTGGCGGACCACATGTACGGAGTGGCGGGATCGTGCAGCGAGTTCCCGAGCAGGATCGGGGCGTCACCCGTGTACCGCAGCACGTGCGGCGGGTTCGTCGGGGTCGAGTTCAGGCAGATCGGCAGGTCGTCGTACGGGAACGGGTGGTACCGCACGTCGGGCGCCAGGCTGTTGGAGACCTTCATGAGAGCCGCGTACTCCGCGTAGTTCCGCACCCGGAGGTTGTAGTCCTGGCACAGGATCCGGGTCGGCAGCTCGGCCACGTCGCCCTCGACGGGGCCCCGCCCCGGCAGCGGCGGCACCCACGACGGCTCAGCGCCGCCGCTCAGCCAGTTGATGACCTCGCTCAGCGTGCGCCAGTCGGGCCCCTCGGTGCCGAGCGCGGCGTTGTAGATGACCTGCAGCTCCGTCATCGGCTTGTCCGGGGCGGTCGGGTAGTACAGCTCCCCGCGCCGCGCCTTGGCCAGCAGGTCCCGCCACATCGCGCGGACGTCACGCCCGTGCAGGATGCAGCTCTCATCAACCTCGCACCAGCCCACGAACTCGTCGAACGCGTCCTCGACCGCGACCGCCTCGGTGGCGAGGAAGCCCGCGACGCCGAGGCTGTGGTCCATGTTGCTGTCCAGCGCGAGCGCCCGGATGCGGTTCGGGAACATCTCGGCGTACATCTGGCCGATCAGCGTCCCGTACGAGATGCCGTAGTAGGTCAGCTTCTCCTCGCCGAGGGCGGCGCGCAGGGCGTCCATGTCGCGGGCCACGTTGCGCGAGTCGACGTGGTCGTACAGAGGGCCGGTGCGCTCCCGGCAGTCCTTGTGCAGCTTCTTGGTGAAGGCGTCC
Organism: Nonomuraea sp. NPDC004186; assembly: GCF_053603495.1. Classification (NCBI taxonomy): domain Bacteria; kingdom Bacillati; phylum Actinomycetota; class Actinomycetes; order Streptosporangiales; family Streptosporangiaceae; genus Nonomuraea; species Nonomuraea sp. NPDC004186. Next base: position 87,480 of record NZ_JBSGFQ010000011.1, read on the forward strand.
CAGGCGTCGAACTGGGCCTGGGAGGAGATGACGGTGTGCGGCATCTGGTTGTACACCGACGCCGAGCAGATCACCGGGTGGCTGCGGCCCACGCCTCTGGGGTCGAATCCGACGATGTCGAAGCGCCTCTGGAGCTCATCGGTGAACCAGGTGGCGCCGTACACGGACTCCACGCCGGACCCGCCGGGACCGCCCGGGTTGATCACCAGGGAGCCGACCCGGGCCGCGGGGTCCGTGGCCTTGCGCCGGGCGATGGCCAGGTCGATCTTCTCGCCGTTCGGGTTGGACCAGTCGACCGGGACGGCCAGCTTGCCGCACTCGGCGGTGGGCTCCTCCTCGCAGGGCGCCCAGGCGATGCTGCCTGTCGTGGTCTCCCCCGAGGCTCCGTCCCGCGTGGCCGCGCCTGCGGCCGGCGAGACGGGCAAAAGCGCCGCTAACGCCACGAAGGCGGCAGCCAGCACAGAGTACTTTCGTCGCACATTGCTCCAATCGTCGTCGGCTGGCCCCCGCGCGGCACGCGGCCGACTCTGATCATCCCCGTCGACGGCCCCGTAGCCCGGCGGCGCGCGGCGAGCGCGCGCACCATGGGCGGGCCGAGCGCAACATCCAGCCGATCCCTACGTTCGCTCGTACGTCCTACCACGAAACATATGGACGTGTTCGGGACTTATTCAGACACGTCCAAAATCAGCAAGAAGCAACGGCAGGCGTCCCCTGTGGGAACAGGCTGTCGAACACCGCGACCCGGTCGAAGGACATCGCGCGGGCGCGGGCGCGAAGCCCCAGGTCCTGCCGTTCGGCGGCGGGCATGTCGAGGACCACCCGGTCCACGGCCGCGACCAGCCCGGCGACGTCCCCGGGTTCGATGACGACGGCGGTGTCGCCGACCGCCTCGAGGGTCCCGCCCGTCGTGGTGGTGACGATCGGCCCGCCGCCGGAGAGCATCTTCTCGGCCAGGGCGATGCCGAACGTCTCCACGAACTCGGGCTCGGGCTTGGTGGGCAGGACGTAGGCCGCGCAGCCGCGCATGAGCAGCGGCTTCTCCTGGTCGTCGACGTCGGTGAAGAGGACCACCCGGTCGTCGCCCTCGGCCGCCGCCCGCACCTGCTCCAGCGCCGGGCCGGTGCCGACGACGGCCAGTTTCACCCGCGACCGGCAGCGCATCCGGCCGAAGGCGGCCAGCAGGTCGTGGATCCCCTTGGCCCGGGTCACGCGGGACAGGAACAGGATGTATCCGTCGCGCTCCAGGCCGCGTCGCGCGAGCGCGGCGTCCACCTGGGCCGGGTCCGGGTCGAGGAAGGCGGCGGAGTCGATCGGCGGGTAGCTGACGGTGACGCGGCGCCGGCACTGTTCGGCGAACGTGGTGCCGCAGTGGGCGTCCACCTGCTCGGCCGAGGCGACGATCTCCTCCCGGGTGTACTCGGAGACCGCGACGACCTCGTCGTTGGCCAGGAAGGTGGTGAACAGCACGGTCGCCGCGCCGAACCGGCCTTCCCGCAGGCACGAGCGGATCACGTTGGTCACGTCGGAGCCGACGGCTTTCGCGATGGTGTGGACGTCCGGCGCGAACCCGGCCGCCCGCGCGGCCGCGACCGCGTCCACGACCACCGCGGTGTGCGGGGCGAGGTACATGGAAAGGCAGGTCGTGCGTAACGGCTCGGCGAGCAGCTCGACGAGGCGGCCGGTGAGCCCGGCCTGGTGCCGTCCGTCGGGCACCCGGTAGTCGCCGACCGGCTCCGGCCGCTCCACGGTGATCCCGGCGCTGTACGGCAGCAGCCGGTCCAGTGGCTTGAGCGGCAGCCCGGCCGCCTGCAGCGTCGGGATCGGCCAGGTCAGCAGCCGTACGTCGTCAAATCCGCGGGTCAGCGCCACCTCGGCGAGATTGCGGGCCTCGCCGGAGTGGCCGCAGATGACCGGGTCGGCCCTGACCACGATGACGAGACGGCGACGGGGGTGGGTCATCACGGTTCCTCCGGTGTCGCGGGCGGATCGGACAGGGACGGCGGGCGGAGCCCCCGGCCCCACGCCGACGGCTCCGGCCCCAGCCGCAGGTGCAACCGGCCACCCCGGTGCACGGTGGCGGCGCTCAGGTGTGTCGCGTGCAGGGGCTCGCCGTTGAGGGTCGCCGACTGTACGTACTGCGCGGGCGGGTCCTGCTCGATGCCGTCGACGCCGATCGGTGTCTCGCGGAGCCCGCTGGTCTCGATGACGAACTCGTTGCCGCCGGCCCGGAGCACGGCCCGTTCGAACGCGGGCGCGTTGACCAGGAACAGGTTCTGCCCGGCGACCGGGAACAGCCCCAGCGACGCCCAGACGTACCACGAGCTCAGGCCGCCGGAGTCGTCGTTACCGGGAAGCCCTCCGGGACCGGTGCCGAACTGCCAGGTCAGCGCCGCCTGCACCACCTGGGCCGTGCGGTCGGGCCGGCCCGCGTAGTGGTAGGCCCACGGCGCCTCCATGTCGGGCTCGTTGTTCAGCCCTTCGAACCGGTTGAGGGCGTAACCGGCCGCCATCTCCGCCGTGCGCGGGCGGCGGCCGGGCTGCGTCACCGGTGCGGCGCCGAAGCCGAAGAACCTGTCCAGCTTGTCGATGAAGGCCGCGTCGCCGCCGGCCAGGGCGATCCTCGCGGCCATGTCGTGCAGCAGCCTGAACGAGTAGTTCCACTTGCCGCCCTCGTAGAACTCCGAGTCGCGCAGCAGCCCCGTGCCGGGGTCGAAGGCGTTGGACCAGTGACGGCTGCGGTCCTCGAGGTCGGCGGCGAGGTGCCGGTCGTTCAGCGCGCGGGCGACCTGCGCCGTGCAGTGGTGGGCGTAGGCGAGGTCGAGGGTGTGGGTGATCGGGTGCACCACTCCGTGCTCGAAGAAGTCCTCGCCGTACATCCGGCGCAGGTCGTCGACCATGTGCACGAGCGCCCAGTTCCAGTCCAGGCCCGCCCAGCCGAGCGCGTGGGCGTCCGCCAGCGCGGTGTGCGCGAGCGCGCTGGCCTGGCGGAAGAACCGGTCGGCGCCGCGGGACATCCGGTAGCCGATCGGGAAGTTGCCCTCTTCCTCGCAGACCCGGATCAGCGACTCCAGCAGGTCCGCGGCCCGGTCGGGGGCGATGGCCGCGAGCAGCGGCAGCTGGGTCTTGTAGATGTCCCACATGGTGCACACGTCGAACGCGAACGGCCCGGGAGTGGGCCAGAACGGGCTCTCGTCGTCGGCGACGCACGGCTTGATCAGCGCGTGGTAGAGCGCCGTCGCGAACACGGTCCTGCGGGCCGGCGTGCCGCCCTCGACCTGGACCCGGTCGAGGTGATCGCCCCAGCGGGCGCGCGTCCCGGCGCGTACCGCGTCGAACGCCGGCTGCCCCTGCCCGCACTCGCGCTCCAGGTTCTCGCGCGCCTGGTCGCACCCGCGCAGCGAGAACCCCAGCCGTACCTCGATGGTCTGCCCCGGCGCGGCCGGGCCCATGTAGAGCATGCCGAAAGGGCGCAGCGTGGTGTGCCGGATGCTGTCGAAGTCGAGGCGCGTGCCGCCGTCGATGAGCCGCCGGTCGTACCAGAGCATCTGCCGCCAGCCCGGGCTGTCGACGTCCACGACGACCGACAGCGGGACGCCCTCCATCACGACCGTACCCTGGGTCCGCCCGTGCCCCATGCTCTCCACCTGGGCCCGCAGCGGCACCGTACGGCCGAGCTCGATGTCCAGCCCGCCGCAGGACAGATCGATCACCACACGGGCGCTGCTGTGCTGCGGGAACGTGTACCGGTGCACGGCGACCTTGGCGCCCACGGTGAGCTCGCAGCGGACCCCGGTGTCCAGGGTGGCCGCGTAGTAGCCCGCCTCCGCCACCTCGTCGTGCAGCGGCCAGGCCTCCCCCAGCGCGTCCAGCGGCTGCACCATCGGCGTGACCCGGACGTAGTTGTAGTACTTGCGGATCGCGCCGGTGCCGGACTGCTGGAAATGGGTGAACCCGGACGCCTGCAGCCGCTCCAGCATCTCCTCGGGCACACCTTCGGTGTTCTTCGTGTACCTCCCGTACCCCGTCGGGTACGCGCCGGAGTAGGCGCAGGCGGACACCATGCCGAGCGGCGAGGTGGCTCCCGGGTGCGTGTTGCCCACCTGCGGTTTCGGCCACCACCAAGTGGCGGCCAGACCACGTGCCCGGGGCAGGTCGGTCGCCGAGGTGCCGATGAAAGGATCAACGTTGTCGAGGATGGCGGGACTCTATCCGGCGCGATCCCGCCTTGGGTTTCGGCGAGATGAACTTCTTGGCCTGCGGCACGTCAATGAAGATTTGATCCGGGCCGGCACCGTCGAAACGTCACTTAGCCCACCTTCTCCAGGAAGTCCCTGGTGGAGGTGGTGTAGGCGGAGCAGAGCAGGCTGCCCAGCCGCGTCGCCACGCCGTCGCCGAAGCGCCGGGTCGCGACGCCCATGGCGTTCACGCTGCGCTCCACCGCCACGCTGGAGACCGCGACCACCGTGTCACCGCGCCGGTCGACCCAGCGGAACGCCTCCCGGAGCAGCGCGCGGGCGAGCGGCCCGAAACCCACCGTCGCCTTGTGGGACCAGGCGCCCGCGGTGGCCAGCCGGCTGAGCTCCCAGACTGCCGGATCGCACGGTGCCTGGCCCCCGCGTAACGCCTCGGAGAAGACGTCGCGGAGCATGTAGGGACCGACGGTCGGGAGCAGCCGGCAGCACCCCGTGACCTCCTGGCGGTCCTCCGCGTAGCCGATCACGTAGACCGGATCGCAGTCGTCGTAGGAGTCGCGCTCCCTGCCGTGGACGCTGTCGACGTCCCAGTGCAGGCGTTCGTAGAACACTGTGTGGCGCAGGCGGAACATGCCGTCGACCAGCCACTCCGGCAGTTCCCTCGCCCCGCCGACCACGATCCGTTGCGCGCATCTCTCCCCCGGCGAACCGCCCACGAGCGCCTCCGCGAATGATCAGGATCCCCTTTTCTGTGTTGTTCGCGGGAGCGGGGTCTCTGGATTCAGCGTACGGAGCAGATCGCGTCCTCGATCACCCGCGTCACGGCGTCCGGGTGCGAGATGAGCGTGAGGTGGGAGCCGCCGGGGAACTCGGTGACCTTCGAGCCCGCCCGCTTGGCCATCGCCCGCTGCGAGGCCGGCACGATGATCCGGTCGCCGGTGGCGATGAAGTACCAGGACGGGATCGTCCTCCACGCCGCGGCCTTCGACGGCGTCGTGAACGCGACCGTCGAGGCGGCCCGCTGGGAGGCCCACAGCCGGTCGGCCGTCTCGCGGGGCAGGTCGGAGGCGAAGGAGCGGAGGAACACCTCCCGCTTCAGGTACAGGTCGGCCGCGCCGCCGCTCGACCCGGGGTAGGCCGAGCGGTCGTAAAGGGTGGCCGGGTCCCCGCCGAGCGCCGAGCCGGTGCCGCTGAGCTGCCCCGTGGTCTCGCCGACGTCCGGCGCCGCGGCGCTGACGTACACCAGCGCCTTGACGCGCGGGTCGCCGGCGGCGGCGTTCGTGATCACCGAGCCGCCGTAGGAGTGCCCGACCAGCACGACCGGCCCCTGGAGGGTCCGCAGGAAGTCCCGTACGGTCTGCGCGTCACCGGTCAGGCCGCGCAGCGGATTGGCCACGGCCCGCACGGCGTGACCCGCCCGCTGCAGAGCCTGCACCTCCCCGCTCCAGCTGGAGGTGTCGGCCCACGCCCCGTGCACCAGCACGACCGTCGCCCTGCTGGTGGCCGGCGACGGACACGACCCGTGCCGCGCCGCCGCCACACCGGGCACCGGCACGACGGCCACGGCCGACAGGAGAAGAACGCACGAAACCCGGCATCTCATCATGTCGTACCCCTCTCCGGCCGGACCTCGAAAAGGGCCCTATTCATTCACGCTGACATCCGCACCACCCGAACGAGGTCATGAAAGCGACAAACAGCGCCTAAATCATCCGAGCCAGCCCGGCCTGCGCGGCCTCCAGCTCGTAGGGGTCGTCGATCCTCGCCGCGATGTCCAGGGCCGCGCGGAATTGCCTGCCGGCTTCCTCGTGGTCGCCGCGCATCTCGTACGTACGTCCCAGCCCGTTGCGTACCTTGCACTCGGTCAGCCGCCCCCGCAGCTGCTGAGCATGGATCAGAGCCTCCTCCTGCAACCGGAGCGCTTCGTCATGGCGACCCTGCCGCGCCTTTACCTCACCGAGGTGGCACAGCGCCAGGGCTTGGAGTATGCGGTCGCCGAGCTCGCGGGCGATGCGCAGGGCGAGAGTGGCGCTCTCCAGGGCCGCTGTCACATTTCCCAGGCCCAGGTTGGCCATGACGACCTCGAACAGGGCGTACGTCTCGTCGTGGCGCCGGTCGTGCTCGCGTAGATGCGCCAGCGTGCGCTCCATGTGCTCCAGCGCACTGTGCATCTTGCCGAGCCGCAGATGGATCTGCCCCGTCTGGTAGACGATGGCCATCTCCCCCGGCCAATGGTCGTATGCGCGGTAGAGCTCCAGGGCACGCGCGTTGGCGTCGAGGGCTTCGGCGAGCCGGCCGGTCCTGAACAGCCCGAAGGCCACGTAACACTGGGCCTCCGCCTGCATGCGCAGGTCGTTCGTCGCCACGGCCAGTTCGAGCGCCCTGCGCTGGCAGTCCAGGAACTCGCCGTACCGGTCGGCCTCGATGAAGGCGTGGCCCAGAGTGGTGAGGACCTTCGCCTCGCCGTTGAGGTCGCCCACCTGGCGTACGGCCTTCAGCGCCGCCTGGTGGGCGACGATCCAGTCGTCGATGCGTCCGGTCAGGTAGAAGTGGTACGCCGTGATGTAGGCCAGCTGCCAGGCGGCGACCGGCGCACCGTGCCGGGCGGCGTGCACGGTCAGGGAAACGGTGTTGTGGCATTCGGTGTTCAGCCAGGCCATGGCGCTGTCCCGGTCGGCGAAGTCCTGCGGCCCGCCCGCGGGTCCCGGGATGTCCGGCCACAGCAGCCGCACGTCGGGGTCGATGTGGGTCATCGCCGCCCGGGCGGTGTGCGCGTGCCATCCGAGCAGCCGCGCCAGCGCCTCGGCCTGCCCCCCTTCCGCCTCCGCGAGGTCTCTGGCGTACTCCCGGATGAGGTCGTGCATGTTCACGCGCCGGCGCTCGGAGCACTGGACCAGATGGGCGCGTACGAGTGCGGCCACGGCCTGGCGGGTGGCCTCCGGGCTCTGCCCCGTCATGGCCGCCAGGGCGTCGAGGCTGAGGTCCCGTCCCGGGTGGAGGCCGGCGGCGCGGAACACCGTACGTACGGACTCCGGCAGGGCCTGGTAGGACAGCGCGAACGTGGAGCGGACGCCGATGTGCGGGTCCTCCGCGAACTCGAGCGTCTCCAGGCGGTTCCCCGCGCGCAGACGCGCCACCAGGTCGGCCACCGGCTCCTGCGTGTCACGAAGGTGCGCGGCGGCCAGCCGCAGCGCGAGGGGCAGGTATCCGCACAGGGCGGCCAGCTCGCCGATCGGCTCCTGCCCCCGGTCGTCGTCCAGGAAGGCACGCAGCATCGCCTCCGCCTCCTCCGGCGCGAGCACGTCCAGCACGACGAGATCGACGTCGTGCGTGGCGGCCAGGCCCCGCAGCGAATCACGGCTGGTGACGAGGACGCGACTCGCCGACGAGCCGGGAAGCAACGGCCGGACCTGATCGGCAGCGGCCGCGTTGTCCAGGACGACGAGCACGCGCTTGTCGGCGAGGACCGAACGGTACATGGCCGATCGTTCGTCCGTGTCGAGCGGGATCTCCTCAGCCGGTACGCCGAGCCCCCGCAGCAGTTGCCGCAGTGCCTGCACTGAGGTGACCGTGGCGTTGCGCGAATAGCCGTGGAGGTTCACGTAGAGCTGACCGTCGGGGAAATGGGCGGCACGGAGGTGCGCCCAGCGGATGGCCAGGGCGGTCTTGCCGACGCCTCCCGCGCCGGCGATGGCGGAGACCACCAGCGTCTTGCCGGAATCCGCGGACAGGAGCAGGTCGAGCGCTGCCAGGTTCTTCTCACGGCCGGTGAACCGGGCCACGTCGGCGGGCAACTGCCGTGGACGACCTCCGGCCGTGACGGCTGGGTAACGCGCGCCCGTTCGGAATCGTTCAGCTTGAGCAGCTCGGGCTCTCCGGCGAGGATCCCCTGGTGGAGCCCAGTGAGCTCGTCGCTGGGCTCCAGACCGAGCTCGTCGCGCACGCACTGACGGGCCAGCCTGTACTGTTCCAGCGCGTCCGCACGCCGGCCGTCGCGATACAGGGCCAGCATGAGCTGGCCGCGGAAGCGCTCGTGCAGCGGAGCGGCGGCGACGAGTTGCCGGAGCTCGCCGATCAGCTCCGCGTGCCGGCCCAGGGCCAGATCCACCTCGATACGATCCGTGAGCGCGGCTAATCGAGCTTCCTCCAGTGCGTAACCCTGCGCGGTCTGGAACTCCAGGCGCGTCCCGGTCAGCGCGGGCCCGCGCCACAGGTCGAGTGCGGCACGCAGCCGCCCGGCGGCCTGCGACAGGTCGTCCGCGGCCCGGGCCTCGCCGGCGGCGGCGACCTCGGCCCGGAAGACGGCGAGGTCGGAGCCCCGCGCCGAGACCTTCAAGGAGTACCCGCCGGAGCTCGTCGAGAGGTCGTCGTCATCGGCGAGCAGGCGGCGCACCGACCACAGGTAGTTGTGCAGAGCCCGCCGCCCCGCGGCCGGCTGATCGTCTCCCCAGAGCGCATGAAGCAGTTCGTCGTGCGGCACCACCCGGTTGGCCCGGAGCACCAGCAGCGCGACCAACGTCCGCTGTTTCTCGCCGACGATCGGCACCTCGGCTCCACCGCGCCAGATCTCGACCGACCCCAAAATGCGGAACTTCACCCGAACCCCCTTACACGCTGTCGCAGACCTCGCAACATGCGATGACAGATCGACTCCACAATGATCATGACAAGATCTAGACAATCTCTACAGAGGTCTCATCCATGCTCATGTGGCCATCCCCGGTCGAGCCGGTCTCCGGCCTGCTCATCAACCGGGGCTTTCCTAACATGGATGGAGTAAACGGGTGCCCCTTCACCCCCCGATCCCCCCTGGCGGCCGGCGCCGCTTATCGGGAGATCTCCCTCTGGCGATGCCGGCGCCAGCGGCGTCGCCGCCCCGGCGCAGATCCGGCTACGCCGGATGGACGGCCGCGGCGGCCGTCACCGCACTGACCACGTCCCTCTTCGTGGCGCTGCCCGCCGACGCCGATCCGGCCAAGCCCGAGCCTCCGGCCGCCGCGTCGGTCACGACGTTCCCCAAGCCGGAGGATCCGGACGTGGAACTGCGGGCGGCCGTGGCCAAGGCCAGGGAACAGGGCAAGGCGGTTCCGGTGGAGGCCGCCTACACGGAGATGTCGCGCACCTGGGCCTATCCCGACGGGCACCTCACCACCCAGTCCTACGGTGGGCCCGCCCAGCTCAAGCAGGACGACGGCTCGTGGGCGTGGATCGATCCGACGCTGACCGAACGTGACGGCGTGCTCAAGCCCAAGGTGGGCCTGGCCGATGTGGCGTTCTCCCTGGGCGGGAGCCGGCCGTTCGCGTCGTTGGAGCGCGCCAAGGGCCAGAAGATGGCGCTGTCGTGGCCGAAGGAGCTGCCCCGGCCGCAGGTCAGCGGGAACGTGGCCACCTATCGTGACGCCGCCGGCCCAGGGGCCGATCTGGTCGTGACAGCCCTGCCCACCGGGTTCCGGCACGACGTGGTGCTGCGCGAACGGCCCGCCGGGCCGGTGGAGTTCCGCATCCCTGTCGAGGCCGGCGAGCTCAAACTGGCCATGACCAAGCGCGGCAGCCTGAAGCTGACCGATCACGGCGGCAAGACCGTGCTGTCGGCGCCGGGTCCGCGGATGTGGGACGCGGCGGCGAGCGGGGGCCGTGGCCGCGAGGAGAAGGTCACCACCCAGGTGAAGTCCGAGGGTGACGGCCAGGTGCTGGTGCTCAAGCCGGACGCCGAGTGGCTGGCCGATCCCGCGACCACCTACCCGGTCACCGTCGATCCCACCACCACGCTCGGCATCAGCCAGGAGGTCGGCGTCAGGTCGCCCACCCGGCAGTCCTCACCGGGATACGTGGGCCGGTCGAACTCGCGGGACGGTGACACGCTGGACAGGGCGCTGATGGCGTTCGACACCTCCTCGATCGCGGGCCGCCAGGTGGTCAGGTCCACGATGCAGTTGATGTTGCGCCAGGACGTCGGCAACTGCAGCGCCTTCCAGGGCATCGTCGCCCAGCGCATCACTGACAAGTGGGTCGCGGACAGCACCTTCTGGGGCAACCAGCCCGCCACCACGCCGGAGGGGCGCTCCTCGATCGACCCGTGCTCCCTGCCCGGGAAGACCGGCTCGGTGTGGAGCTGGGACCTGACCGCGATGACCCGGCTGTGGGCCTCGGGAACCCCGAACAACGGCCTGATGCTGAGCCTGTCGTCGGAGAGCCCGGTCCCCACGTGGTTCTCCGAGTCGTTCGCGTTCTGGCCGCAGCTGTTCGGGCAGAACGTGCCCAAACTGAGCGTGGACTGGGTGCTCCCGCCGGAGATCCCCACGGTGAGCGCCGAGTCGATCGACTCCATGAGCGGCAACGACGCCATCGCGCGCAGCACCAACGTGAAGGTGACCTACAAGTCGAGCGTCCCCGAGAGCGCGAACCTGGACTACACCGTCACGGTCAACGACTCCACCATGGCACCTCCGGCCGCCCAGCTGCCCGCGGGGGAGGCGGCGTACTGGAAGCTGGACGAGACCAGCGGCGCCACCGCCGCCGACTCCTCCGGCAAGAACCTGCCGGCCACCCTGTCCGGCAGCTACAGCCGCGAGGCCGGTCAGCTCGGCCAGGCGGTCAAGTTCACCGGCTCCGGGTACGCCGCCACCAGCAAGCCCGTGCTCGACACCAACCAGAGCTACACCGTCTCGGCGTGGGTCCGGCTGGACAAGAGCAGCGAACCGCAGACGGTGTTCTCGCAGATGGGCGTCAACCAGCCCGGCTTCGTGCTGAAGTATGAGACCTCCACGGCTCCCGAGTTCGACCAGCGCTGGTGGTTCTCCACGCTGGAACAGGACACGGCCGACACGATCCGCGAGGTGCCGATCCAGTCCAAGGACCTGGCCAAGGTCGCGGAGTGGACGCATGTCACGGTGCAGTACGACCACAGCGCCCAGAAGATCCGGCTGTACGTGGACGGGGCGCTGTCGTCCGAGCGCTCTTTCACGGCCACCTGGAACGCCCGCGGCGCCTTCGAGATCGGCCGCGCCCGCGTCATCTCCAAGAACCTCAGCGGAGCGGTGGACGACGTCCACGTCTACCAGCGAGCTTTGACCGCGGAGGAGATCCGCGCGCTGGTCGGCGTGCCCGGCACCACCACGCACAACAACATCCCTTCCGGGCAGAGCCTGGACAAGGTGTTCACACTGGACAACCCGGCCAGCTTCAAGTTCGTGGTCAAGGCCTGCCGCAGCGGCCTGACGCCGCCTTCCTGCAACGAGAGCCCGGCCTACCGGATCACCTCGGACGCACCGAAGCTGCCCACCGACACCGAAACCGGCATGGCCGACCCGACCCAGCCCATCCTCTCGGGCATGGTCAACCGCCCCTCGGGCGGCCCGGTCACAGCCAAGTACTACCTGTACGACGACCAGAACCTCCCGGTCGGCTCCGCCCCTCTGGGTTCGCGCACGGTCAACGGCGGAGAACGCGCCTCCTTCCAGCTCCCGCCCGGCACGGTGCAGGCGGGGCGCACGTACAAGTGGCAGATGGTCGCCTGCGCCACCGGCCCGGCCGGCGGCTCCACCCCGAATCCGACCCCAACCCCCACCCCCACTCCCACGCCCACCCCGACCCCGACCCCCACGCCGGGCTCGGGCCGCTATGAGGCCGAAGACGCCACCTTGTCCGGTTTCGAGGAGACAACGGACGTCCCTGAGGGGACATCGGGCGGCGCCGCCATCGTCGGTGACAGCGTCAGTGACAGCGCGAAGTGGACCGTCAACGCCACCACCGCTGGCAGCGCGACGCTGCGGCTGCGCTACATGACCGCCATGGCCAGCACGATCGGGCTCTCCGTCAACGGGACCACCAGCGCGTACAGCCTCGCCGAGAGCCCCGACGGCTGGACCGACTTCACCACCACCGTGAATCTCAAGGCCGGGTCCAACACGATCGAGGTCTGGATCAACCAGGCCTGGTTCGGCCTGGAGCTCGACTACCTGGAGGTCCAGCAGGGCACCGCTCCGGCCGCCCGGTCGACGGCCACCACGACGGCGACCGGCGAGGGCGTCGAGGAGGTCTGCACCCCCAAGACCGCCGCGGTCAGCTTCACCACCCCCGGCACGCCGGAACCCACCCCGGGTGGGGAAGTCAAGCACTTGACCTTGGGCAAGGACAGCCTCGTGCTCAAGACCGGCAAGACCGACGCGACGGCATGCGGCGGGGCACCGTGCACCCTGACCGACGGCACTTCGATCCAAGTCGGCGGCGCCGGCGTGGACAAGGTCGCCACCGTCGTGGGAATCAAGCTGGACGAGGTCCCTGACGGAGTCGTATTCACCGAGGCGCTGCTCAAGCTCGGGACACCGTCCTGCGGGTCCGGTGAGTGCCCGGCCGACGCCACGATCTCCGCTGTACCGCTGATCGACCCCGTGACGGCCGAGACCAAGGCATCGGACGCGGCCGCCAATGCCGACCAGAGTGCCGCCTACTCGTTCACGATCGCCGCGCCGCAGGCGGACATCAACGGGAGCGTGTACCAGTGGCTGATGCTCACCTCCGACAAGGAGAACGTCATCACCTTCGGCGAGACGTCCGCCGCCGAACAGCCGTCGCTCGCGCTCACCTACCTGCCGACGGGCCCGCCCTCTAACGTGCTCAATCTGAAGGTGCAAGCCGGCGATGGCGGAGCGATCGCAAGCTGGGGACTGCCCGAGAAGAACGGCAGCTCCGCCACTTTGGAGGGTTATGAGGTGGAGGTCGCCGACAGCGGCGGCAGCGTCGTCACGTCTCTGACGGCCCGCGACGCGTACACCACGATCACCGGGCTCACCAACGGCCAGGCCTACACGGTGAAGGTGCGGGCCAAGACGGCCTTCGGCACCAGCGGCTGGGAATCGGCGGGCGTCACGCCCAAGGCGGTGCCGCCGCCACCTGCCGCAGGCACGGCCTGCGACCCGAACATCGACCGGCAGAACACGTCGGCTCGCGCCCGCGCCACGGCCGAGTCGGGCGCCCAGGACTACGTCGGCCGGATCCGGCAGTACTACCAGGCGCAAGACGCCGTACTGAACGGGCAGGCCGCGACGATCTGGGATGCGCCGGGTGTGACCTCGTCAGCGCCCAGCACGGCGAAGCTCTCGCTGCTGAACACGCAGACGCTCATGGAGCGGGCGGCCATCGTCGAATCCGGCCTTCAGGGAGGTGCCTCGACCACGTTGGGTGGTGCGGTCGTGCACAGCTCTCCGGACGGCACGGTACGGGTGGCGGTAGGCGTCAAGCGGGAAGCGGGAAGCGTCTCCGAAACGGCTGCCAGGCAGTCCGCGCCGGCAGCGGCCGCGGGCGAGGTGGAGCCCAGTGAGTTCACCGTTTCGGTGTTCGTCTTCGACCGCTGCGGAAACATCACCATCATCGAAATGCCGACCGAACTGTGTGAGGACCCGACCGACTTCCAGCCGGTGGGCTGCCCTGGCCAGGTCGAACCGGGCATGCGCGCCGCCGCCGCGACCGCGAGCTGCGGGTTCCCTGATCCAAACGGTCAGCCGTGTATCGCCCCGTACGCCGCGGACTACATGCTCTACGGAAAGTGTCCGTCCGTGGTCGATATCGACGAGACCAAAAAGATCAAACTGGCCTGGCCCGTCTGGGAGAACACCCCAGTCGGCGCCCGGGTCCAGGGGGTCAAGAACGACGGTTGCTCCGCTCCGATCTTCGGGGACAGACCTACGAAGACATTCAGTTTCACGGTCGCGTGCGATTCACACGACTACGGATACGGACTCATCCGGGCGGGCTGGCTGCATCCTTCGAAGAGGTCGGCCGTGGACTCCGTCTTCCATACGATCATGATGGACCGGATCTGCGCCGCCGAGAAGTACACCGTTCTTCCCGGTGCGCCTAACCCGAGGGTGGAGTGCAGAAACTGGGCGAACAAATATTACGGCTTCGTCAGGGCGTTCGGAGGAGATCACATAGGCCCTGTGCTTCCCTACAAGGGTAAATAGCAGCACCATGTGCGGGGTGATGACCAAGGGAAGCGGCCGTCACCCCGCATTTCCCTGCGCACCGACCATCTCTGAGGATTCACATGTCGTCGTCCCGCTTGCTGCCGGAACTGGTCGCGGGAACCTTCGCACTGTCCGTGGTGACGCTGGCAAGCCTCACCGCGACAGGAGCGCTGGGCGACCACCTGTACGGGGCCATTCTCATGGGCGTTCTGACCTTTCCCTTTTCCGCGGTCGGGGTCGCGGTGGGGCTGGCGGCGGAGAAGCTCGATCCGAACGTGATCACCCTTGTGGCCTGGGAGTGGACGTCATTACTCTGGCCCGGGCTGGTCGAGGCGCTTGTGATGTGGTTGCTTCTTCGATTCGGTGCGCGCTCATCCCGAATCAGGCTTTGGGGAAACGTGGTCGCGCTCGTGACGGCATCGCTCGTGCTGTTCGCCGGACTGGTCACTCTCTTCGATCAATGGGCTCCCCGGCGACCGGGCGGAATTCCGCTGATAATCCTCGGGATCGCGCAGGGGTTTTTGTGGTTCCTTGGACATCGCGCGAGGGCGCGAACGGGCCGGATCCGGGAGTGAACCCGACTCCGCCAAGCACGTGCGCGCCCCGGCCGGGCGGCCGGCGCGGGCCCGGCCAGGACCCCCTGCCACCCCATGCTGCTGGACCGGTCGATGCGGGCGCTGGTGGCCATGGCCAGGACCTGGTCGTCACCATGCCGCTCACCGCTCCGAGGTGAGGTTGAGCGGGGTGGTGATGCGCAGGTTCCAGTCGAGGCCGGACGGCGCGAGCGAGTCGTCGATCCAGGCGATCACCGGGTCGCCCTCGGCGTTCATGGTCATGGCCAGTCGTTGGCCGAAGCCGTTCCTGTTCCTGGACACCGGGGTGCTCTCGCAGCGGCTGCCGGTGCAGACGGCGAGCATGAGTCGCTGGTGCTCGAGGCTCTCGAACGCCACCAGCGGGCGCCCCGCGCGGTCCACGGCCAGCACCGGGGCCGCCTGGACCTCGCTTCCGGCGCCCAGCGTGCGTACGTCCGCCTGGGCGCAGTCGGGGGTGCGGCAGTCGAGCAGTTTGGTCGCCTCGTCGCGCAGGTCCCGGTAGGCGATGGCGGGGCGGCCGTCGGGGCGTACCGCCATCGCCAGGCCGCCGTTCCAGAGCCGGTCGGGAGTCGGCGGGACGGGAAGCACGGGGCTGGTGACGCTCGGCTGGTGGCAGGCGGCGTCCAGGCAGGAGATCACCTGGATCTGGCCGGTGGCGGAGTCGTACCGGGCGGCGACCGGACGGTCCCCGGGACCGACCGCGACGACCAGGTCGTGCTCCGTGGACGAGTACCCGGCCGCCTCCAGGCGGGCGACCTGCCTGGCCTCCGGGCGCGCGCAGCTCGGATCCGCGCAGAAGATGAAGGAGACGAGGTCGTGAGTCGGCTGGTCACCCTCCGCCGGATCACTCTCGGCATAGGCCACGACCGGGCCGCCGCCCTGGCGTACGGCCAGCGCCACCCCCACCGACTCCGCCGGTCTGCGCGTCGTCGCGATGGCCCCGCTGCTGCGTACGCACGTGGCCGCCGCGCAGGTGAGCAGTTCGAGCCTGCGGGTGGTCCAGGTCGTGAGAAGGAGGCGCCCGTCGGGCAGCCGTGCGCTGGCCGCGCCCGCCTGCCACCGGGTGCCGGCGCCGTCCGGCTCGGCCCACGCGAAGCTCGCCTTCCGGCACGAGGGGTCGGCGCAGGCCAGCAGGCTGGAGTCGTCCTCGAAGCCGTCCATCACCGCGACCGGGCCCCCATCACGGCCGATGCGCAGGTCCTGCAGATCGAGGGGGCGCAGCTGCGGTTCGCGCTCACGGGAGGAGGCGGAGAACCTCGGGGGCGCCCAGGATTCCGTCACGTTCGTCTCGGCGATCTCCAGCCACCCGAACGGGTTGACCAGCACAACTCCGCCGAACAGCAGTCCGGGCAGCAGCACCGCGGAAAGGAGGCCGGACCACACCGGGTGCGGCGACGGGCCGTCGGGCAGGCCGTGCGCCAGGTCCGAGTCGTCCACCTCGGTGCGCCAGGCCATGCTGTGCAGGAACTGGCGCGCGACCACGGCGGCCTGGAAGGGTGTGATGGCCAGCGCCAGCACGGTTCCGGCCAGGCCCCATCCGAGGGTCGCGAGCGGGCCGGGGAGCAGGCCCAGCCCTGACCCGAGAGCCCACACCGCCGCGCCGGGGACGAGGACGACCCCGAAGGTCAGAGTCAACGCGGTCGGCAGGAAACTCAGCTCGGTCATGCGGTAGGCGCGGCGGATCGAGCCCGGCCCCGAGCATCCGTGCAGGAGAACGGCGGGCACGGCCAGCAGGCCCGGCATCCCCGCGTACGCGGCCACCACCAGCCCCACCCTGGCCAGCCAATGCTGATCGGTCACCATCAGCACGCCGGCTCCCGCGCCCCAGGCAGCCCCGGACACCAGGAGCAGGACCAGCAGGGACGGCAGCCGCCGCACCGTCGCCCGCAGCGCATCGAGAGGCGAGATCCACCGGTCGACCAGGTGCCCCGCGGCGATGATCACGGTCGCGGGGAACACCACGATCTCCCCGGCGAGCGCGACCACCGCCGGCACGAGCGTCCAGATCAGCAGCGCGGCATCGGACGTCCCGATCAGCTGGAGCCGCCCGTTGACCACCGCCGCCGAGCCGCCGTTCGCCACCGTGAGCACCAGCAGGGACAGCGTGGCGAGCGGCACGTGCACCAGCACCCCGGGCAGCGCAAGCCGCACCAGGTGCCGCCCGGCGTCGAGATAGCTCCGGAACGGCACGCCGTCCTCGCGTAGCCGTTCGACGTGCTCCATCGAGCTCACGGGCCAAACGGTGACAGGGCGTTTCGCCGGTTCGCTTCCTACTTGCGGGAAATGGTCTGGGCCCGTTCAGAGCGCAAGCGCGCGGACCGCCTCCTCGTCCACGCCGATCCCCAGACCGGGGCCGGTGGGCACCTGGGCGACGCCGTCGGTGACCGTGATGACCGGATCCGTGGCGTAGGGGCTGGTGATGAACTGCCGGCCGTTGAGGTCCACCGGCGTGTCCACGCCGAACGCCGCGAACAGGTGGAGCGAGGCCGCCAGCCCGATGTCGGACTCGGTGAGGCCGGAGCCCATGATCGCCAGGCCGCAGTCCTCGGCGAGCTGGCACTGCCGCAGCGCCAGGGTCAGCCCGCCGCAGCGCTGCACCTTGGCGACGGCGACGTCGATGGCGTCGAGCCGGACGAACGTCGCCAGGTCGCTCGGATGGCGCAGGCTCTCGTCCACGGCCACCGGGATGGGGCTGGCGTCACGCAGGCGGCGCAGGCCGGCGACGTCGTTGGAGGGCAGCGGCTGCTCGAAGACGGCCACGTCCAGGTCGGTCAGGCGCCGGGCCACCCGGAGCGCGACGGCGGCCGTGTAGCCCTGGTTGGCGTCCACCCAGAGCACGGCGTCGGGAGCCGCGGCGCGCACGGCCTCCACGATGGCCACGTCCTCGTCCTCGGTGTGCAGGCCGACCTTGACCTTGACGTGGCGGTAGCCGAGCGCGCGGCCCTCGGCCACCGAGTCCGCGGCCACGGCGGCCGACTCGGTGGCCACGATCCAGGCCAGCTCGATGGTGTCGCGCCTGCGCCGGCCCCACAGCTCGCCGAGGGACAGGCCGAGGCTGCGGGCGTAGGCGTCGTGGGAGGCCACGTCGACCGCCGCGCGCGCCAGCGGCATGCCGATCGAGAAGCCCTTGCTGATCGTACGGTCGAAGACGCGGCAGAGCCCGTCCAGGTCCCACAGCGGGCGGCCGACGGCCGCCGGGGCCAGGTAGTTCTCGATGGTGGAGACGATGGACTCGGTGGTCTCGTACGTCCAGGAGGGGATCGGGGTGGCCTCGCCCCACCCGATGGCCCCGTCGTCGGCGGTGACCTTCACCAGGACTCTGACGGCCGGGCGGCCGCCCTGGACGACGGACCCGCCCGCCACGGCGAAGTCGCGCAGCGAGGGCAGGCCTACGGTGAAGGTCTCGACGCGTGCTATCCGGTTCACGTGATTCAGTACCATTCGGACTTGTCGACCAGATTGATCAGTTCGCGCCCGGCCACGAAGCGCCGGGCGTTCTCCAGCAGTACGGCGAAGCGCCGCTCGTCGCCGTGCGGACCCACGCCTCCCACATGCGGGGTGATGAGCACGTCCGGACGCCGCCAGAGCGGGTGATCGGCGGGCAGCGGTTCGGTCTCGAAGACGTCCAGGGCCGCGCCGGCCAGGCGCCCTTCGGCCAGGGCGGCCGTCAGGTCGTCGAGCCGCACGATGGGCCCGCGGCCGATGTTGACGACGTATGACCCGGGCTTGGCCAGCGCCAGCCGCCGCGCGTCCAGCAGGCCCTCGGTGGCCGGGGTGTGCGGAACGGTCAGGATGACCAGGTCCGCCTCGGGAAGCAGCCGGTCGAGCGCGTCGGCCGGCAGCACCTCGGCGAAGCCCGGCACGGGGCCGCCGTGCCGGGCGTCCACGCCCACCACCCTGGTGCCGAACGCCGCCAGCAGCCTGCCGACCTCGGCCCCGACCGCGCCGACCCCCACCACCAGGGCGGTGGCCTCGCCCATGGACAGCACGGCGCCGGGGTCCCAGTCGGGCGCCCAGCGCGCGCGGGCCTGTTCGCGGGCGTACCTGGGCAGGCCCCTGGCCAGCGCGAGCACGAGCGCGAGCGCGTGCGCGGCCACGTGGTCGGTGTACGTGTCACGCATGTTGGTGACCTGCACGGGGTGCGCGACCAGGGCCGGATGGTAGAAGCCCGGAGGCGGCCCGGCCTGCGGGGCCTGCAGCCAGCGCAGCCGTCCGGCGTGCGCCAGCAGGTCCGCGGGCAGGGTGCCGTAGGCGGCGTCGGCCTCCGCCAGCGCCCGCGCCGCCTCTTCCTGGGTCTCCGGCTGGAGCACGACGAGCTCCGGCACCGCCTGCTCCAGCCGGGCCCGCCAGCCCGCGGTGGCCGGATCGTGCGGCGGCAGCAGCACCAGGGTGGCTGGGCTCACGCCCTCCTCGCCAGCCCGGACTCGGTGATCTCGTACAGCAGCGGCTCTCCCGCGATGTAGCGGGCCAGCTCCTCGGCCATCGCCTGTCCGTGGCGGCGCCGCTCGAAGCCCAGGCTGCCCGCCACGTGCGGGGTGACGACGATGTTGGGCATCGTGAACAGCGGCGACCCGGCGACGGGCGGCTCCGGTTCGGTGACGTCGAGGACGGCGAACAGGTCGGTCCGCCGGCTCAGCACGTCCACGAGCGCGGCCTCGTCGACGAGGGCGCCGCGCGCCGTGTTGATCAGGGTGGCGTCGGGCTTCATCGACTCCAGCAGCTCGGTGCCGACCAGGCGCTGCGTCTCGGGGGTGAGCGGCGAGTGCAGGCTGACCACGTCGGAGGTGGTGAACAGCTCCTTCAGGCCGACGAGGCGCACGCCGAGCTCCGCCGCCTGCGCCGGGTCGGCGTACGGGTCGTAGGCCTGCACGTCGAGGTGGTGATGGGCGAGCAGCCGCGCCGTGGCCCGGCCCGTGGCGCCGAGCGAGACCAGCCCGACCACCGCGTCGTAGGCCCCGATCTCGGGCCCGCGCGGGGCGGTGGCCGCGGCGGCGCGCGCGGCCAGCACGTAGCGCCAGCCGTGCTTGAGCGCGTACAGGATCTGCGAGAGCGCGAACTCGGCGACCGGCTCGGCGTTGGCCGTGGCCGCCGAGGTGACCCGCACTCCCCTGGCCCACATCTCCGGGGTGACCATCCCCTTGATGGAGCCCGCGCCGTACAGCACCAGCGAGAGCCTGGGTGCGGCGGCGAGCAGGTCGGCGTCCAGCTTGGGCGCCCCCCACCCGGTCACCAGCACGTCAAGGTCGGCGAGCACGTCCGGGGTGATCCGGTCGGCGGTGAGCAGGGGCGAGGCGATGGTCAGGTGCCGCTCGATCGCCTCCCTGGCCTGGGGGCCGTAGACGTCGTCGAAGCGGTTCGGGTCCATCACGTACAGCCCGTTCAGCATTGCCTCTCCTTCACGCGAGCCGCCGCCCGCACGCTGGCCAGGCGGGCAGGCGAGCCCAACCCGGCGTGGTAGTAACGTAGCTGCCGCGCTCCCCCTGCGATGAGGTCGGCGGCAAGTGCCGGGATCCGGGCGTGCCCGTCCTCCAGCACGGTCAGGTTGGCGACGAGGGGGATCTCGGTGCGGCTCGCCGCGGCCTTCACCTGGGCGAGTGCCGCCTCCTCCGGGCCCCAGCACTTGAGCACGTACGCGTCGACCGGCGCGTCGAAGGAGGCCAGGTCGATCCCCACATCGGGGCCGGTGACCTGCGGGTCGTCGGTGGCCATGAGCAGCAGCTCGCGGCCGGCGGCCGGCACCGCCACGTCCCGGACCAGGTCGGCGATGACCCGGCCGCGGTGGTCGTAGACGGCCTGGGCCCGCTCGTGGCCGAGCGCGTCGCCCAGGCTCTCCCCGGCGGGGACGCCCTGCTGGAGCTCCCCGTCCACGGCGGCGCGCACGTCGCGCGCCAGCTCCTCGACGTCCAGGCCGCGCTCCGCCAGCCCGCTCCGGCAGGCCGGGCAGAGGCAGAGCGACAGCAGGGCCCGGCCGCAGGCGGACAGGTGGGCGCCGGAGGTCTTCTCGTGGTGTCCGGCGTGCTCGGCGCCCAGCCAGCCGCACGCCTCCAGCATCAGCGCGGGCACGTCGTACTGGTCGCAGACCTCGCTCACGAGGGTGAGCGCGTAGTCGTGGACGGCGGGCTGGGCGGGGCAGAGCGCGTAGGGATAGGACTCGCCGTACGCGTTCCTGACCGTCAGGTCGGGCGCCTCGCGGCCCAGCACCGAGGAGTGCGTGAGCACCATCCAGGCCTCGGCCCGCAGCCCGGCCTCCGCCAGCGCGGCCAGCGCCGTCCCGAACCGGTCCTCGTCCGGCACCCCCCAGCTCGGCGGGTACGGCTTGAGCCGCCCCCGCCAGCGGTCGGGACGCAGCCGGAAGTAGGCCGCCGCGTGATCGGCCTGCACGATGCGGTGGCGCGGATGCCACGCGGTGGTGGCCCGGACCGAGTGGTAGGCCGCCTGCAGGGTCACCGTGCTCACGCCGAGCCCGGCGATGCGCTCGGCCGCCGCGGGGTCGCCCACGAGGTCCCAGGTGTAGGCGAACGCGCCGTGCCTCGTCTTCAAGCGGACTGTCACCCCTTCGTGGCGCCGGCCAGGCCGCGCGTGAAGTAGTTCTGGAAGAACAGGAAGATCGCCAGCATCGGCAGGAACGAGATCGTCATCCCGGCGGCGAACCCGGTCCAGTCGGTGGCGTGCTCGCCCTGGAAGGAGAGCATCCCGACGGCGAGGTTCTGCAGGTCGGGCTGGCCGAGCGTGAACACCAGTGGGATGTTGAACTCGTTCCAGCTGCTGATGAACTGGAAGATGACCACCACCGCGATGACCGGTTTGGCCAGCGGCAGGATGAGGCCGAACGTCTTGATGAAGCCGGCCCCGTCGAGCTTGGCCGCCTCGAACAGGTCGCTCGGGACGCTGGAGAAGAACCCGACGAACAGCAGGACGTAGAGCGCGCCCGCGCCGCCGGACATGGCCAGGATGACGCCGGCCCGTGTGTTCAGCAGGCCGAGGTTCTCGATCAGCACGAACTGCGGGACGACGATCGAGGCGACCGGGATGAACAGGGTCCCCACGATCATCCGGTAGAGCAGGGTGCGGCCGGGGAACTCGTACCTGGCCAGCACGTAGCCGCACAGGGCCGCCTTGACCAGCTCGACGAGGGTCGAGGCGACCGAGTAGAGCACCGTGTTGAAGAAGTATCCGGAGAACCCGGCGTTGACCCAGGCGCGTACGAAGTTGTCGAAGTTCAGCTGGTCGGGCACGAGGCTCGCGCCGCTGGTGAACATCCCGGCCTGGGTCTTGAACGCGGCCGA
Source organism: Nonomuraea sp. NPDC004186 (assembly GCF_053603495.1). NCBI lineage: Bacteria > Bacillati > Actinomycetota > Actinomycetes > Streptosporangiales > Streptosporangiaceae > Nonomuraea > Nonomuraea sp. NPDC004186. The sequence goes on from NZ_JBSGFQ010000011.1 coordinate 109,520, forward strand.
GATCGTCCACAGGAACGGATAGACCCACACGAGCCCGATGACCACCAGGATCGGCAGGGCGATGAGGTTGGCCCGGGTCCTGTGGCTGCGCCGGGCGGCCTGGTTGATCGTGGCCATCAGACGCCGTACTCCTTCCTGAGCCGCTGGGCCCGGCGGACCGCGACGCCCTGGGCGGAGACCAGGACGAAGGCGATGACGGAGAACAGCAGCGCCGCGGCCGAGGCGTAGCCGTAGGCGAACGGCACCGAGCCGAAGGCGTTCTGGTAGATGAAGTAGGACACCACGTACGTGCTGGTGCCCGGGCCGCCCGCGGTGAGGGTGACGACCAACCCGAAGACGTGCATGGCGTTCACGATGCCGAGCAGGGCGATGATCACGGCGACCGGCCTGATCATCGGCAGCGTGATGCGGGTGAGCTTCTTCCACTCGCCCGCGCCGTCGATGTCGGCCGCCTCGTAGACCTCCTCCGGCACGTTCTGCAGCGCCGCGATCCAGTAGATCATGTACTGGCCGAAGATCTGCCAGACGGAGACGAGAACGAGCACGAGCAGCGCGCTCCACCGGTTGGCGAACACGTCGAACCCCTGGTCGACCAGGCCGAGGTCGCGCAGGATCGCGTTCAGCGCGCCGTTGGACGGGTTGAGCAGGTAGGTGAAGACCAGGCCCGCCATGGCGACGGGGATGATCAGCGGCGCGAAGAACAGGGTCCGGAAGAACCGCTTGCCGCGCAGCCACTTGCGAGTGAGCACGATCGCCGCCAGGAGCGAGATCGGGAGCTTGATGACGGTGGTCAGCACGGCGAAGATCAGCGTGTTGACCACCGAGAGCCAGAACAGCGGGTCGACCAGGATCGAACCGTAGTTCTCGGCCCCGACGAAGTTGTCGATCGGGCCGATGCCCGACCAGTCGAAGAAGGAGTAGTAGATCGTCGCGGCCAGCGGCCAGAGGGTGAAGCCGAGGTAGAGCAGGAGGAAGGGGGCCAGGAAGACGACCAGCCAGACCCTGTCGAAGCCGCGGACGCGCTCGCGGGAGTGATCGACGCGTTCGGGCACGCGCTCGGCGGGCGGCCGGTCCCTGTCCGGCACCCTCTCCCTACCGGGGGCGGGGGCGGTGGTTGTCATGGATGTCCTCACGAGGGAGAAGGGGGCGCCGGCCGGTCAGTTCTTGTACATGTCCTTCGTGTAGTCCTTGGTGTAGTCCCAGTCGGGGAAGGTGTAGCAGTCCATCGACACCTTCAGACCGGCGGCGGCCTCCTGCTTGAGCCCTTCCTCCAGGGCGGTCTGCCGCTGCTTGACGATGGCGGCGCCCACCGACTCCAGCGACTGGCCGCTGACCAGCGCCTCGCCCATGGCCTCCCACTCCCCGTCGGGGCTCTTCGCCAGCGCGTTCACGTACGCCTTGGACTTGGCGATGTCGGGGCACTTGAGCAGCGGCACGGGAAGCTGGACGCGGTAGCCCGGCTGCGCGCCGATCTGCATGATCTGCTTGAGCGCCGGGTCGCTGACCATCTTCTGGTTGTCGACGTAGGCCAGCGTGCCGAAGGCGCTCTTGTAGTACTGCTTGACGAAGTAGCCGTTGGGGTCGGTCATCCACTGGATGAACGTCCACATGGCGTCGGCGTTCTTGGTCTGCGAGCTGACCCAGTACTTGTTGGTGTCATACCTGCGGCCGCCCGCGCCGGTCGGTCCCCCGTCCGGGTTGACGCGCGGCGCCACCACGTACTTGTCGCTGCTGAAGCCCTGGCTGGCCCACACGCTCGGCAGCCAGGTGCCGTCGAACATGATGCCGGCCTGGTCGGCGGCGAACTGCTGGCGGGAGAAGTTCTTGTCGTTGGTGCCCGGCGCCAGGTATCCGGCCTTGCTGAGCTCCTGGATGTAGGCGAAGGTCTTCACCTGCCCGGGCTCGGTCAGGTCGAACTTGCCCGTCTTGTAGTCGAAGAACTCATCCGTCGAGACGCTGCTGATCAGCCCGAACCAGATCCGCTGCATGTCCACGCCCTTGGTGGGTGCGGCGATGCACTCCGCCTTGGTCTTGGCCTTGATCTGCGCGCAGGCGCTCTTGAGGTCGGCCCAGGTCTTGGGCGGGCTGTTGACGTCCAGCCCGGCCTGCTGGAAGACCTGCTTGTTGAGGAACATGTAGCCGGAGCCCCAGTAGAGGTTCTCCGAGAACGGGAAACCGTACGTCTTCCCGTCCTGCATGTTGATGCCCTCCAGGAAGGACCCGTCCGGCCAGCGCTTGGTGAAGTCGGCGGGGACGGTGCCGCTCGGGCTGAGCGGGCTGATCCACTTCTGGTCCAGCAGCTGGGACAGCCCGGTCGCGTTCCAGTAGAACATGTCCGGCGCCTGGTTGCTCTGGAAGGCCAGGGGCAGGGTCTTCATGTAGTCGGCCTGGGTGATCGAGCGCCACTCGATCTTGATGTTGGGATGTTCCTTGGTGAACTGCGCGCCGATGTCCTTGTGGAAGTTCACCTGTTCGGCGGAGAAGTCCCAGATCTGCAGCGTGGTCTGCGAGCCACTGCCGCCGTCGCGGCCGGTGCTCGACGTGCCGCACGCCGCCACGAGCAGCGAGGCCAGGATCGCGGTGATCATCGCGGGCCGATGGAGTTTCATGAAGCCCTCCCGAGAGACGGAGGTCAGAGGGGTGTCGGGCATCGGGTAAGCGCTTGCCCGAGAGGTGGGTCCGAGAGTAACCCCGGTCACAGGCCGATTCAAGACTTGTGAGAAAGCGGTTTCAGATCGATGCTCGGTCATGACACCTGTCCGTCGACGACCCGTACCGCCAGAAATATGCTGATTTGCCTGGCACTTTTCGGCGGCGCGCGCCGATAAGATCATCATCTCGGCGCGCCGGAAAAATCTTTACAAGCGCTTTCAGAACTTCGGGAGTACGTGTGCGCCTGCTCGCCTTCACCAAGCCCTTCGGCCCGATCGACCCCGCCCGGCTGGCCGAGACCGTGGCCTCGGTGGGCGCCGACGGGGTCGACCTCGTCGTGCGCGAGGGGCAGACGGTCAGCCCCGCCGACCCGGGCGGCATCGCCGTCGTCGCCACCGAGCTCGAACGCCGCGGGCTCACCCTCGACGTCGTCACCACCGACCTGCTCGACGCCGACGCGGACGCCGAACGGATCATCGCGGCCTGCGGCGAGAGCGGCGTCCCCCTCATGCGGGTGGGCTTCTTCCGCTACGACCCCGCCGCCGGATACCGCCGTCAGCTGGATGAGTCCAGGGCCGCGCTGTCCCGCCTGGCCGCCGTCGCGGCCCGGCACGGCGTGCGGCTGGCGGTCCAGTTGCATCACGGTACGATCCATCCATCCGCCTCGCTCGCCCTCGCACTCGCCGGCGACCTGGACGACGTGCGCTTCTACGCCGACCCCGGCAACCAGGCCAAGGAGGGCAGCGAGGCATGGGCGCTCAACGTCGACCTGCTGGGCGATCGGATGGCCTGCATGGGAGTGAAGAACGCCGTCTGGCGGTCCACCGCGGACGGCTGGGTGTGCGAGTGGCAACCGTTCGCGGACGGAGGCGTGGTCCCCTGGCCGGAGATCGTCCCCGGGCTGCGCGCACGCGGCTACACCGGAGTGCTGTCGCTGCACGTCCACTACCCGGCGGCCGACCCGGCGGCGGCCGTACGGCGGGATCTTGATCATCTACGCGGGCTGCTCGGCTGACGGGCGCTCCACGGGGGCAGGAGGAGCGGGTGCGTAATCTGCGGCAGGGCCGCTCGGCCCGGGTGACGATCAGCGACGTCGGGGCGGCGGCGGGGGTGTCGGCCTCGACGGTCTCCCGCGTGCTCAACGGCACGGCCAAGGTCGCCCCCTCGCTGGCGGCGCGCGTCCACGACGCGGTCAGGCAGCTGGGCTACCGGCCCAACGCCGCGGCGCAGGGGCTGGCCCGCGGGGAGTGGGGCACCATCGGCGTGCTGGTCCCCAACCTGGCCAACCCCTACTTCCCCGACGTGCTCAAGGCGGTCTCGGCCGTCGCTCGCTCCCACGGGCGGCGCGTCATGGTCATGGAGTCGGACGACGACCCCTCGATCGAGCACGACCTGGTCGCGGACCTGATGCGCAGCTGCGACGGGGTGCTGCTCTGCTCCTCCCGCCTGGAGCGCTCGGACCTGGTCGTGCTGACCGCCCGGGACCACCCGCTCGTCCTGCTCGACCGGATCGTCCCCGGCATCGCCGCGCCCGCGGTCTCCGCCGACTTCTTCGGCGGGATGATGCTGATCTGCGGCCACCTGGCGCAGCTGGGCCACCGCCGGGTCGCCTACCTGAGCGGGCCCGAGGTGTCCTGGGCCAACGCCGAGCGGATCAGGGCGCTGGAGGCGGCCAAGGCGTTCGGGATCTCCGTCACGATCCTGCCGTGCGGGTCCACCAGCCGCTCCGGGTACGACGCCGCCGCCGAGGTGGCCGGCACCGGCGCCACCGCGCTCACCACCTACAACGATCTGGTGGCGCTGGGGGCGGTGACCCGGATGCGCGAGCTCGGGGTACGGGTTCCCGAGGACCTGTCGGTGGTCGGGTTCGACGACATCGCGCTGGACCACGTGGCGCACACGAGCCTGACCACGGTGTCGGTGCCGCGCGGTCAGCTCGGCAGGCAGGCGGCCGAGATGCTGGAGGCCCTCATGACCGAGGGGCACGACGGGGAGCCGGTGTACCTGCCGATGGAGTTGCACGTCCGCGACAGCACGGCGCCGCCCCACTGTTGACAAGTGCGGCCGGCGGCGGGAACCCTGTCTTCCTGAAAGCGCTTTCCCAGCGGAGGAGAGAGAACCCGTGGACACCGACGACCGCGCAGGGCGGCCTGGCAGCGACCGAGACGACCTGCAGCGGCAGGTCCTGGACCTGGTCGCACCACTGACCACCAGATTCAGCGCGGGCGGGGGGCGGCTGCGGCTGGGGTTCAACACGGCGCACTACGACCAGGCCGCCTCCGAGCTGGAAGCGTTCGCTCGGCCGCTGTGGGGGCTGGCGCCCCTGGCGGCCGGCGGCAGGGCGTTCGACCACTGGGAGCTCTGGCGCGCCGGGCTGGCCGCCGGGACCGACCCCGAGCACCCCGACTACTGGGGCGCCGCCTTCGACCGCAACCAGCGGCTGGTCGAGACCGCCGCCATCGGCCTGGCGCTCGCCCTGGCCCCCGAGCAGGTCTGGGACCCGCTGACCGGCCCGCAGCGCGACACGGTGGCCGCCTGGCTGCGGCACGCGGTCACCGTGGAGCCCAACGACAACAACTGGCTGTTCTTCCCGGTCATGGTGGGGCTCGGGCTCGACCGCGTCGGGGTCGCCCACGACCGCGACGCCAACACGGCCAGGCTCGACCGGCTGGAGGAGTTCGACCTCGGGCGCGGGTGGTACTCCGACGGGCCCAAGTGGCAGCGCGACTACTACATCCCGTTCGCCATGCACTACTACGGCCTCATCTACGCGGCGCTCGGCAACGACCCGGCCAGGGCCGGGCGCTTCCGCGAGCGGGCCGCGGCGTTCGCCCATGACTTCCAGCACTGGTTCACCAGCGAGGGGGTCGCGGTCCCGTTCGGCAGGAGCCTGACCTACCGCTTCGCGCAGTCGGCGTTCTGGGGGGCGCTGGCCTTCGCCGGGGTCGAGGCGCTGCCGTGGGAGGTGACCAAGGGCCACCTGCTGCGGAACGTGCGCTGGTGGGGCGGCCGGCCCATCCGCGACGCCGCCGGGCTGCTCACCATCGGCTACGGCTACCCCCAGCCGCACCTGGCCGAGCAGTACAACGCGCCCGGCTCGCCGTACTGGGCCATGAAGGCGTTCCTGCCGCTCGCCCTGCCCGCGGAGCACCCGTTCTGGGCCGCGAAGGAGGCCGACGCGCCGCCGCTGCCCGAGGTCAGCACCCAGCCGGAGGCGGGCGTGGCGCTGCTGCGCTGCGAGGAGGGACGGCACGTGGTGCTGCTGAGCGCGGGGCAGCACGCCCCGTGGATGCGGCACGGCGCGGCCAAGTACGCCAAATTCGCCTACTCCACGCGTTTCGGCTTCAGCGTGCCGGCCGGGACGCTGGGGCTCGAACAGGGCGCCTTCGACAGCACGCTGGCGCTCAGCGAGGACGGCGAGCACTGGCGGCCGTGCGAGCTGCCGTACGACGTCTCCGCCTCCGACGGCGTGCTGCACGCGCGCTGGAAGCCCTGGGACGACGTGGAGATCGAGACCTGGCTGGTGGCGCTGCCCCCGTGGCACGTACGGGTGCACCGGATCAGGACCGGACGGGCGCTGCGCACGGCCGAGGGCGCCTTCGCGGTCGACCGGGACCGGCCGCCTACCCGAGTGGAGACCGGCACCGGGTGGGCCAGGCTCGACTCGCCGAACGGCCTGTGCGTGATCGAGGATCTGTCCGGCGGGCGGGAGGGAGCCCTGGTCACGCCCCTGCCCGGCACTAACGTGTTCGCCCCGCGCACCACGATCCCCACGCTGACGGGCGAGCTGCCGCCCGGCGAGCACCTGCTGGCCTGCGCGGTCATCGGCCTGGAGGCTGTGGAGGGGAGCGAGTGGCCGGCGCCTCCCACGTGGGACGCCGTCGAGCCGCTGCTCGGCCCCTGAGCGCCGACCGCGCGGGCCGGGCTCATACGGCGATGGGGAGGTCCGCGCGCTGGTGCAGGGATTCGGCGGCGTTGATGAGCATGCTCGTCGCGTGACCGAGCAGGGGGTTGGGGTCGGTGGCGCGGCACACGGTGAAGACCCTGCGGACCTGGGAGGGGTCGCCGAGCCGGAACACGCACACCTCGCGCGACTCGATCATCGCCAGCTCCGGCACGATCGCCACCCCGAGCCCCTTGCGTACGAGCTCGAAGGGCAGGTTGTAGTCGTTGGTGCGGAACAGCACGTCGGGGTCGAAGCCGCTGGCCGCGCAGATGTGCGACAGGTTGAGCGAGGCGTCCATCCCCTCGGTGTAGGAGATCCACCGTTCGGCTGACAGCTCGCCGAACTGGATGCGCTTGCGGGCGGCCAGCCGGTGACCGGTCGGCACGAGCACGTAGAGCGGCTCCTCCATGATCAACGTCATGGTCAGGTCCTTCGGCCAGTTGTGCGGCACCATGCCATACTCGAAGACCACGGCCAGGTCGAGCCGCCCCTCGTTGACGGCGGGAATGGTCCGGTGCGGATCGCCTTCCTCGTAGCGGATGTCCACGTTGGGCCGGTCGCGCAGGAACTCGGCCAGCACGGCGGGCACCAGCCGGAACCCGGCGGACCAGAAGCTGCCGAGCCGCAGCCTGCCCCGGTGGGTGGTGGCGAAGGAACGCATCTCCTCCTCCGCCGCCTCGAGGTCGGCCAGCAGCCGGGCTGCCTTGCGGGCCAGCTCGGCCCCCGCCGCGGTGGGCCGGATGCTGCGCGGCAGGCGCTCGAACAGCTGGACGCCCAGGGTCCGCTCCAGCGAGGAGACCTGCTGCGAGATGGCCGAGGGGGTGAACCCGAGGCGCTTGGCGGCGGTCCGGAGCGAACCGGTGGCGACCACCTCACGGATCGCCTGAAGCTGGGCGGGAGTAAGCATCGGCTCAACTTAACAGTCCGGCAGTAAGCATCACCAGACCGCGGACCATCTTGAGGCGAGGCAATCGATCACCTGGGCGGCTACCTGGGGCGGGTGAGAAAGAGGATAAGGAGGAGTGAACAGGTTGTGCACCAATGCGCATGCTCGCTTACCTTGTCGTATCCAAACGGACCCCCAATATTGGTGTTTACGGAACGTAGTAGTACCAAGCGCGAGAGGTGGTGTCCTGCGCGATGCGGTTCACCCAAGCAGCCGCCGCATTCGGCCTGGCGGGACTCCTGTCCCTGACAGCTTGTTCCGGAGGCGGCGCCTCCCAGGCGGCCGCCCCGGCACAGCAGAAGAATCAGGAACTGCACGACCTGCTGCCCGACAAGATCAAGAAGAGCGGCACGCTCAACGTGGCCGCTGGTCACAACTACCCGCCGCTGGTCTTCCTCGACACCGACAACAAGTCGGTCATCGGCCTCGAACCCGAGCTGATGAAGGCCATCGGCCAGGTGCTCGGCGTCGAGGTCACGTTCAGCCAGGCCAGCTTCGACAGTCTCATCGCCGGTGTGCAGGCACGCCGGTACGACCTGGCCATCCAGGCGATGCTCGACAAGCCGGAACGCCGCGAGAAGGTCACCTTCGTCGACTACTTCAAGACCAGCAGCTCGCTCCTGGTCCAGGAGAAGGACGCCCAGGCGATCAAGTCGCTCGACGACCTCTGCGGGAAGACGGCGGCCGTCGAGCAGGGCACCGCCCAGGCCGACGACGCCGAGCAGCAGAAGAAGAAGTGCACGGACGCGGGCAAGCCGGCGGTCCAGGTGCTGGTGTTCCCCGACACGGTCGGCTGTCTGCAGGCCGTCTCCACCGGCCGGGCCAACGCCTTCATCGGCGGCACGCCCACCATCACCTACCAGGCCGAGCAGTCCGGCGGCCGGATGAAGCAGGTCGGCGAGCCCTACCGCTTCCTGCCGTACGGGATCCTCGTCAACAAGGAGGACCAGAACCTCTCCAAGGCCGTGCAGCAGGCGCTGCAGAAGCTGATGGAGAACGGCTCCTACGCCAAGATCCTCGACAAGTGGAAGATGTCGTCGGGCGCCCTCGACAAGGCCGTGCTCAACGGCGGCGAGTCGTGACCACGACCGGGCAGACCGCTCCCCCGGCTCCACGGGAGCGGATCCAGGCCGTCCCGCTTCGCCATCCGGGGCGCTGGGTGAGCGCGGCCGTCCTCGGCTTCCTGGTGATCTTCCTGCTGCAGGGCTGGGTGGCCAACCCGCGCATGGAGTGGAAGGTGGTCGGCGAGTACCTCTTCTCCCCCGCGGTCCTGAGCGGGCTCGGCACCACGCTGCTGCTCACGGTGCTCGCCATGCTCGTCGGCGTCGCGGGCGGCATCGTGCTGGCCGTGCTGCGCATGTCGCCCAACCCGTTGCTGGCGGCGCTGAGCGCGTTCTACATCTGGGTCTTCCGCGGCGTGCCGCTGCTGGTGCAGCTGCTGTTCTGGTACTTCCTGTCCGCGGTGGTGCCGAAGATCGGGCTCGGCGTGCCCTGGGGGCCGACGTTCTTCGAGGTCGACACCAACCTGATCATCACCCAGCTCACCGCGGCGGTGCTGGGCCTCGGCCTGCACGAGGCGGCCTACATGGCCGAGATCGTGCGGGCCGGCATGACCTCCGTCGACCACGGTCAGACGGAGGCGGCCCACGCCCTGGGCCTGACCCGCTTCCAGACCCTGCGCAAGATCATTCTTCCGCAGGCCATGCGGGTCATCATCCCGCCGACGGGCAACCAGGTGGTCTCCATGCTCAAGACCACCTCCCTCGTCTTCGCCATCGCCGTACCTGAGCTCCTGACCTCGATCCAGGGCATCTACTCCAGGAACTTCCAGCAGGTCGCCCTGCTCACGGTCGCGTGCTTCTGGTATCTGGTGGCCACGACCGTCCTGAACGCCGGGCAGCACTACATCGAACGCAGGTTCAGCCGATGACGACCCTCATCCGCGCGGAAGGCGTGCACAAGCGGTTCGGAGCGCTCGACGTACTCAAAGGCATCGATCTGGAGGTCGCGGAGGGAGAGGTGCTGGCCGTGATCGGCCCGTCGGGCTCCGGCAAGTCCACCTTCCTGCGCTGCATCAACCACCTCGAACGCATCGACGCCGGCCGCCTCTACTTCCGCGACCACCTGATCGGCTACGAGGAGCGCGACGGGAAGGTCTACGAGCTGCCGGACAAGGCGATCGCCGCCCAGCGGGTGGACATCGGGATGGTCTTCCAGCGCTTCAACCTCTTCCCGCACATGACCGCGCTCGAGAACATCATGATGGCGCCGATCATGGTCAAGAAGGAGCCGAAGGCCGAGGTACGCGAGCGCGCCCACGCCCTGCTGACCAGGGTGGGGCTGGCCGACAAGGCGAACAGCCGCCCCGACCAGCTGTCCGGCGGCCAGCAGCAGCGCGTCGCCATCGCCCGCGCCCTGGCGATGCGGCCCGACCTCATGCTGTTCGACGAGCCGACCTCGGCCCTCGACCCGGAGCTCGTGGGCGAGGTCCTGGACGTCATGCGCGACCTCGTACGCGAGGACGGCATGACGATGATCATCGTCACCCACGAGATGGGATTCGCCCGCGAGGTGTGCGACACCATCGTCTTCATGGACGACGGTGTCGTCGTGGAGTCCGGGCCGCCCGGCGCCGTGCTCGGCGAGCCCCGGCACGAGCGCACCCGGGCATTCCTCAGCAAGGTCCTCTGACTCCCGAAGGAAAGATATCCACGTGTCCCGCGTCATCGTTCTCGGCGCCGGAGTGCTCGGTGCCTCCGTCGCCTACCACCTGGCCGTCGCAGGGGCTCAGGTCGTCGTCATCGAGGCCGGCGGCCCCGCCGCGGGCACCTCCAGCGCGACCTTTTCCATGGACGTCACCCACCTGAAGACCCCGCGCGCCTACTACGAGCTCAACCGCGCCAGCGCAGCCCTGCACGCCACTTTGGCCGAGGAGCTCGAAGGCCCGTCGTGGCGGCACCCCATGCCCGCCATCCAGTGGGGCGACAGCGAGGAGAGCCAGCGGGGGCTCAGGGAGCGGGCCGTCCGCCTCAAGTCGTGGGGGCACCCCTGCCGCATCGCCGACCCGTCCGAGCTGGGCGAACTCGCCCCCGCCGTCGACCCGGCGGCGTGCACGGCGAGCGAGCTCGTGGTCCACGACCAGAGCGCGTGGTACGACGCCCCGCTCTTCGTGCAGCGCCTGCTCGATCGCGCCGCCACGCTCGGCGCCGACATCAGGTACGGCCTGCGGGCACAGGCGCTGATCCGCGACGGCGACGCCGTCACCGGTGTCGAGACCGGCACGCGGCGCTGGGAGGCCGACTGGGTGGTCAACTGCACCGGCCCGGACGCCGACCGCATCGCGGCGCTGGCCGGCACCGACCTGCCCATGACCCGGATCCCCGGGCTGGTGGGAGAGAGCACCCCGGTCCCCGGCCTGCGGCTCGACGCCATCCTGGCCACGCCCGAGGTGGACCTGCGCCCCGCCCCCGGAGACCGGATCTGCTCCATCTCCTGGCCCGTGGACGCGCTGCTGCCCGGCCAGAGCGACGACGCCCTGGCCGAACGGTTGCACGCCGGCGGCCAGCGGGTCCTTCCCGCGCTGCGCGACGCCCGGCTGGCCGGCGTACGCCTCGGCGTCCGGCCCGTGCCGGCGGACGGCCTGCCGCTGGCGGGCACGCACCCCGAGGTCCCCGGCCTCTACCACCTCGTCACCCACAGCGGCGTCAACCTGGCGCCCGAGCTCGGCCGGCTCGCGGCTCAGGAGATCATCGACGGTGACGGCCCCGGCCTCGCCGGATACCGCATCACCCGTGGCGTCACGGCCTCCGTGCAGGACGAGAGCCTGACCCTCATGACCACCCGCTGACCCCGCCCGAGGCCGCATGCGCAGTGTGCGGCCTCGGGGGTGTCCGGCACCGGGATCATCCCAGCACGGCCTCGTCGTCGCAGCGGACCGTGACCAACGCGAAGAACACGTGCGTCCGCGCATCCTGGGAGACCACCGACTCGAACACGTCGCACGCCGTAAACCCGTGGTCGAGCGCGTTCTGCCTGGCGGCGCTCTCCGCGTTGGCGAGCGCCGTGTCCTCCACGACTCCTTTTCCGAAGCCGTCGAACAGCGCGCCGCTCTGGGCGGTGGCCACGGTGGTGGTCGCAGTGACGGTCGCGGTGACCAGCGTCGCCGCGACCAGCAGCTTTTTCATCAGGTACGACATGGGAGCTCCTCATGGCTCGTCGGTGGGTCTACACCCGATGGGCGTTCCATCCCGTTCCACGTGCCGACGAGGACCGCGTTCACCCTCCTTCGGCGCGCCCTCGGTCGTACGATCACTGGGCATGAAGATCCCCGACCCGCCCGAGACCGGACCTGAGGCTTTCGAGGCGGCGCTGCGGGCCGCGGACTGGACCGCGTTCGTCCCGGAACACGACCTTGTCCCGCTGCGCGCCGCACTCGTCGAGCTGGAGCGACGCCACGGTGTCGTCGACGCGCACCGGTACGCGACCGAGCGGATCCGGGAGCACGGCGCGCTGCTACGCCATCCGGACGTCCACCAGGTCGAGATCACCGCGCAGGCGCTCAGCCCGTCCGGCCGGTATCTGGCGGTGGGCGACTTCGGGGGCGACGACTACGACCGCGGAGCCACCCTGCAGATCTGGGAGGTGACCACCGGGCGGTGCGTCAACGTCATCGACTGGATCGAGGGCGGGATCGGCTGGCCCGGCTACGGCGAGGTCATCCAGTGGTCGGCGGACGATTCGCGCCTCGCCATGGCCTACCGGTCGAACAACGTGGGCGTCTGGGACCCGTTCGGCGAGAAGAACGAACCCGTCGGAACCGCTCGCCTCACCTACTCGGGACGCCCGGACCCGTTCGCCCTGGCGCCCGACGGCGTGCGCGCCTACGTCCTTCAGGAGGCCGACGCGCGCGCTCACGGCGCCGTCGTCCCGCTGGACGGCGGGGAGGTCTGGCCGGACGACGCCAGGATCGAACCGCTGTCGGACGGCAACCGGTTCGTCCTGGACCGGGTCGTCTGGTCGCGAGATGGCCGGCGGCTCTACGGGAACCTGCACGACGGGCGCATCTGCTCGATCGACGCCGCGTCGGGCCGCGTCACGTGGATGACCGAGGGCGACCGCAACTACACGTGGCCGTCCGGCGAATGGAGCCCCGACGAAAGCCTCCTCGCCTTTCACCACGACGGCCGCCTGGTGATCGCCGACGCGCTCACCGGCCGACGGGTGTCCGAGGGGCCCGGGTACGCCGAGGTGACGTTCATGTCGTGGGGGACGCGCCTGGCGATCGTCGAATGCGGTTCGCGCGTCGGCATCGTGGACAGAACCGGGCAGCACCGCTACGACCTCGACCTCGAGCTGCGGTCGCCGAGTTACGACCTGGACGTACGCCCCTGGGCTTGGGAGCCGGACGGCGAGCGTGCCGCGTGCCTGACCGCCGAGGGCCGCGTCGAGATCTGGTCGCTCGGTGACGAGGGAGGCGAACGGCTGCGCTCCTTCGACGCGCCCGCCGAGGCCACGGGGGTGCACTGGGGCTCCGACGACGTGCTCGTGGTGCTGGGCACGACGGTGCTGCGGTTCCTGCGCGCGGACTCCGGCGAGGTGATCGGCGACTTCAGGTTGCTGCGGCAGCCGTCCGCGCCACGTCCCCTGATGCTCGACGACGAGGACTTCGGGGAGGACATGTACCCCGAGCCGAACCCCACGTTCGCGCTGGACGACGAGACCTGGGCCGTCGCCCTGCTGCCCGGAGTCGTGATCGCCCCTCCCGGACGCGACGACGACCTGGCCGCGGCCCTCGCGTGGGCGCCCGCCCGGCGGTTCGCCTGGCCCGTGCACTGGGGTGAGCTGGAGGTCGTCCCGGACGCGCCCGCCGCGGCCGAACGCGTGCCCGAACCGCTGTACGAGTACTTGGAGCCCTTCCGGGGCCGGACGATGACGGACCCGAGCCCTCAGGAGTGGCCGCCGCCCAACATTGCCACCGTCGACGACCTTTTCCGCGCCTTCCGGGAGGCGGTCGTGGAGTACGGGGTCAACCGCCGCAACACCTGGGCCGGCGAGGCGCTCCACTCCGCGGCCGTGCTCAGGGCGCTGCGCGGGGAGACGGCCGGGGCGCTGGAGCTGATCGGGACGTTGCCCGAACATCGCCGGCCACGCGTCGCCGCCGAGGTGGCAATGATGCTCGCGGCCTCGGGGCTGGAGGACGACGCGCGTTCCGTCTTCAGCCGTACCGACGGAATGTGGGGTGAGTCCGCCTCGACGGCGGGCTCCATGGGCGCCGTCCATGCGCTGCTGGGCGACGGCGCACAGGCCGACGCGTGGTTCGACCGGGCCCGGGAGAAGGTCCGCGAGAACGACGGCGGCTGGGACCACAGTCTCCGGGTCGTCCGGGCGCTGATGGAATGCGGCCGCGAGGACGAGGCACGCGCGCTGCTCGCCGAGGGCGCCGGCGCGGCCGGCGACGACGTCGGCATCCCGTTCCTGGGCTACCTGCTGCGCAAGGGCAAGGTCGAGCTCGCCGAGGAGTTGCTCCGGTCCGGTGACGGCTGGTTCCAGGGCTGGGGCGCGCAGCGGCTCCTCGTCGAGCACGGGCTGCCGCGCATGCTCGTGGACTGGGGTGAGCGCTACAACTGCTGGGTGAAGGAGACCGTGCCGATCGCGGAACGCAACGCCGCCCACGGCCGCCCGGCCGGGCCCGGCGGCGCGTCCGGACCCGGTGACGCGGATGTCGAGGCCCTCGCGCAGGCGCGTGCCGAGCTGCTCCGCATGCCCCCGGGACGCCGCCACGGCCCGACCGTCAAGCTCACCGTCCAAGCCGCCGAATGCCGCCACCTGAGCGCGGTGCTCGCCTTGCTCCCCGAGCTGCCGATGCCGTCCTACGGCGGCATCAGCTCTCACGACCGGCCGTGGGTCGCCTCCACGGCCCTGCGAATCGTCACCACCGGCGTCGACGTCGACCCCTGGTGACACCCGGGCGGACGCCGGCGGTAGCCCCTGCCCGCTGATGCGGCCTACTCGGCTTCGGCCGGCGAGTCGGTCTTGACGGGCGCCGGCCGGACAGCGAGCTCTTCGTAGTCCCTGATACGGACAGGCGGGAGCGAGCGTATCCGTGCGGGTCTGATCCGGGAGGTGTCGAAGCCGTCGGGCCAGGCGGTGGTCTCGTCGAAGACCACGCGTTTCAGCGAAGCACCGGTCAGGACGGCGCCGGTCAGCGTGGCGCCACGGAGGTCGGCGTAGTCCAGGCGAGCGCCGCGCAGGTTCGCGTTCCGCAGGTCGGTCCTGGTCAGATCGGTGCCCCGGAGGTCGATGCCCTCGGCGATGACTCCGGTCAGGACCGCGTCGCGCAGATCGGCCTGGTAGAGGATCGCGTCGGCAAGGACCGCCCCCGCCAGTCGTACTCCGCTGAGATCCGCGCGGGTCAGGTCGGCTCCGACGAAAGCGGCCTCGGTCAGATCGCTGAAATGGAAGTCCGCGTCGCGCAACCGCGCGGAGGCGAGGTTGACCTTGGGCAGGACCAGGCGGTCGAGGCGGAGCACCTGTCCCCGGACCGCGTCCCGGCGGCCGAGGACGGTCAGTGCGGCGTGGATGTCAGGGGCGCGGAGGGAGAGGTTGACCGAGCTGCCCGCCGCCGTGGCGGCGTGACGCGCGTGCCGGGCGTCGCGTTGCGGCTCGCAGGCTCGGTTGCCGACGAACGCGGAGAGGATCTCCCCGATGGTCCGGCGGTCGGCCGTGGATGAGCGGGAGATGCGTTCCAGCGCGTAGATGCCGCCGAGGCGGACGTCCACGCTCGGGTCACCCAGATGCGCTATGGCGGCGGCGAAGGACTCGGTCGCCTGCCCGTGACGGCTGAGATGTAGCTGGCGCCAGGTGAGATAAGCGCCGATCAGCAGCACCAGGCCACCGACGCCCTGGAGCAGGGCGGTGCGGATGTTGTTCACGGCGGTGGCGTAGTCGGCCGGTGGCTTTGCCGCGCCCAGGTCCCATGCGAGCAGGTAGCGGGGCAGGAAGAGGGCACCGGCCAAGGCGCCGAATCCCAGGAGCGCGGTGAGGAGGAAGGGCCCCGAGATCCGGTACCGCCAGGAGGGGCCGACGCGTGCGATCTTGTCCGTTCGCACGGGGTGTCCGGGGAGCGGAGGTGTGTGATCTTCGATCCTGCCGCCGCCAAGGCCTCTGAATGGCTTCTTCATCTGTGCGGCGGCTCTCCGATCGTCACTGACCTCTGCGGTTCGACAGCCCTTCGTGGCTTCACTCCTGGGAGAAGCAGTACGACTATGACACTTCGCCGCCGACCTCAACACAGCTGGATCTGTGTGAGGTCGTGCCGGCCGAGTTCTCCATGGACCTCGGCCGCACAGCTACACCTCATCGGCCGGCATGCCCCTGTACGCTCACGTCTACTGCTCGCCCTGGGACAGGTGGGCCTTGGCGTCGTCGTAGGAGGCGTCACCGCTCGCCCCGGCGGGCCGGTAGACCAGGTACAGCACGCCCGTCGCGAACGTCTCCGACTTGATCAGTTCCAGCGGGATGGAGTTCTCCCCCTCGTCGAACAGGCGCTCACCCTTGCGGACGGCGATCGGGTGCACCAGCAGGTGCAGTTCGTCCAGCAGTCCCGCGGTCAGGAGCTGGCGGACCACCGACACCGAGCCGCTGACGGCGATGCGGCGGCCCTGCTCGTTCTTCAACGCGGTCACGGCCTCGACCAGGTCGCCCTGGAGCAGCTCGGAGTTCCGCCAGCTGAACTCCAGGGGCTGGCGCGACACGACGATCTTCCGCGCGTCGCCGAGCGTCTTCGCGAAGCCCGCGTCCTCGCCGCCCTCGGCCTCCCGCTCCGGCCACGCTCCGGCGAAGCTGTCATAGGTCTTGCGGCCCAGGAGCAGGGTGTCGGCCATCTGCGCCGTCACGGCGGCGCCCATCTCGTCGTTGAAGTACGGGAAGTGCCACTGTGCCGGCTCCTCGACGACCCCGTCGAGCGAGATGAACAGGCTTGCAGCGATCGTCCTCATGATGTTCCTCCAAGGAAGGGGCGGAGCCGTCCGGCTCAGCCGCTCTGATGTTCTGTAGCCTCGCGGAATCACCTTACGGATCTCTTAAGGTCTCCCTTCGGAACGGGAGTTTGATCCCTGTACGGTCACCTCCATGAACTGGCAGCAGGACTCGGTGACCGCGGTGAACGCATTAACCGCCCGGTGGGTGCAGACCTGTTCGGGTGGATCGGTCGTGATGGCCGGCGCAGGAGCCTGGCCGCTGCTGGCCCACCTGGCATCGGCCGCCGGGGGACGAGGCCGCACAGAACTGCAGGATGCCGTCGGGATGGACGCCGCCACCGCGTCCCAGGCGGCCCGAGCCGTTGACCGACCGCGTGCTCCTCGTCCTGGCCGTGGCGCTGACCGTCCGCACCACCTGGCTACGCCCGTTCACCGACGGCATCGACCTGTTCGAGACCGGCCCGTGGGCCGGACGTGAGATCCACGTCCTACGCCGCAGCACCCGCGTACTCGACCGCGCCAGAGTCGCCGACACCCCCGCCGGCCCGCTGACCATGCTCCGCGTCATGGGCACGGGCGGAATCGACGTCCACCTCGTTCTCGGTGACGAATCGACGAAACCCGGCCACGTCCTCACCGCCGGCATCGACGTACTGGCCGGACGCCACCCCACCACCCCAGCCGACCTCCTGCGTGCGGGCAGCCCGAGCCCCGGATTGACCGTCCGCCACGTCCGCGACCACACCCCCGACGACGCCTTGAACGTCACGGTCCCGCGCTTCACCATCGCCTCCGCGCACGACCTCCTGGACCTGCCCGAGGTCTTCGGCCTGGCAACGGTGACCGACGTGACCCGCGGGCACTTCCCCGGCATCAGCACCCAACCGCTCGCCGTCACCCAGGCCCGGCAGGACGCCGTCGCCACCTTCCAGGCCACCGGCTTCGAGGCCGCCGCCGTAACCGCCCTCGGCGCCGTCGGAGGCGGAATCGCCCCACCACCCCCCTACCGCGTCAGACACATCGACCTCGACTTCAGCCATCCCTTCGGATTCCTCACGGTCGACCGCCGAAGCCGCCTCATCCTGACCGCCGGCTGGGTCGCCGAACCCCAGAACCTGAGCAGGCTTGAAGAGTGAAGGAGCCGAGCAGCCGGGCTGCCGTCAACCGAGGCGTGCGAACAGGACCAGCCCGGCGACGGTGACGGCCACTCCGATCCCCAGCACGCCCAACTGCCCCATGACACCGGCCCGGCCTTGCCTGTCGCCGAGCCACACTCCGGCCACCGCCGCCGGGGCGGTGACGAACACGAGCCACGGGCTCCAGGCCAGAAGCAGGGTGAACCCGACCTGGGTCGCGATCGACGACGCGGTCTTGACGAGCCTCATCCCCAGGGGGAAGCGCTCGGGGGCGTCCTTGGCCAGGGGGTCGGTGTGGCTGAGGATGACGGCCAGCGTGCCCATGGCCAAGCCGGTGACAGCGCCGGTCAGCTCGTACCCGAGGGCCAGCCATACGGCCTCGTCGACGTCGGCGTGCAGCAGCGTCACCAGCGCGAGCCGGACCGCCTCGAAGAGCGCGCCGACGAGCAGGAACGTCCGGTGAACGGGTTCGCCGTGGTCCCGAGGCCGGTAGCGAGTGATCACCGCATAGGTCGCGAGGCCGACCACGAACAGCAGGCCGGCATAGAGCACGCCGGTGATCAGGGCCGGCCAGGAGAAGGGGACGAGCCAGCTGCCCGTCGCCGCGGTGACCGCCACCACGGGCAGGAACCCGCCGAGCAGTCCGGCATTACGTATGCGCCGGGCCTTGCGCACGCTCCGGCTGACAGCCGAGTCCTCGTCGGTGAGGTCGCGTTCGATCTCCTCGACCCGCGCCCTCGCCCGCTCCCGCCCCCGTCCTTGCCCTCGTCGCTGACGGTCGCCGTCTCCGCGCATGTCCGCCCCCCGTTTGGCGTCTATTCGCGATGACGAGCGGCAACGGGGAGAAAGTTCCCTACCCTTTCCCGGACGCCGACGTTGACGCGGCGGCAATCCGGGTGGCCCACTAACCGGACGCCACAACCTCACCGGCCGTGACCTGAGGAGCGTTGGGAAGCAGGGAGACCATGCGCTCCCGCACGAAGTCCGCGGCCCTCTTGGTTGATTCTTCGGCTCCATCCTGATCTTCGAAGACGCTGGTGGAAAGCATCACCCCATCCCCGGCGTCAACCCAGAAGTAGGCCACGAACCCGGGGATCGGGCGGATGAGTGGCACGAACTCCTCACTCACCAGGCGCCCGGCCCCGGCGGGATCGGTTACCCCCTCGTACCGCCGTACCATTGCGTACATCGTCGACCTCCTCCTGGAGCCCAAGATCGCCCCACGAGGGAGGAACTACCCCCGCCACGGGCCCTGTGAAGCCAAGGGCCGGTAATGAATGCCACATTCAGGACCTGGAAAAGAAGATGACCACGCAGCCCCACCACGTCGACCACGAACTCATCGAGGCCGCGGCGCACGTCGCCCGCACTCGCTGCCGGGGTGACAACCACACCATGGCAGCCGCGGCCCGTGCCCGGGACGGCCGGATCATCACCGCCGTGAACGCCTACCACTTCACGGGAGGACCCTGCGCCGAGCTGGTCCTCATCGGCGCGGCAGCCGCCCAGGGCGCCTACGAGCTGGACACCATCGTCGCCGTGGGCGATCGCGACCGGGGCGTCGTCCCCCCGTGCGGCCGCTGCCGTCAGGTCCTCCTCGACTACTTCCCCGCCCTCAAGGTCATCGTCGGCAAGGACGACCGCATCCGAACGGTCCTCATCACCGATTTGCTCCCCGAAACCTACGTCTGGGCCGACCACCAGCTCGACGCCGGGTAAACCGCGCCTCGTACGGTGTCAGCGGCGGGCCCTCGGCGGGCCCTCGGCGGGTCCTCGGCGGGGCTGAGCAGAGTCTCACGGTGCAGGTCGATGGGGCCGACCGCGGAGTGGGCGCGTCGCGCTCGCCGCCACCCATCCGCTGGGGCGGGTCCAGGACGCCTTTCGCGAGCTGGAGAAGCGCCACACGCGCGGCAAGATCGTCCTCAAGCCGTGACCGGCGCCGTCCGAGCGAACGCACCGGCCACCGCCGCGCGACAGTGTGGGCCGTCCCGGCGAGGGGATCTGACCGCGACACAACCCGCGTCAGTCGCAGGCCTGAGTGTTGACGGGCTGGGTGGCGCCGGCGGCGCGGCGGGCGTCGGAGGAGACCTCGGAGGCCGTGAGCACGTACCCGGTGTCGTCCGCGCTGACGACGGCGGCGAAGACCACGCCCAGCACCCGGCCGTCGGGGCTCAACAGGGGGCCGCCCGAATTGCCTTGCTGGACCTTGCCCCGGATGAGGTACACCTCCCGCGTCACCTCGGTGACCCGGTAGATGTCGGGGACGCGAGCCCGCTGCCGTGCCGCGACCCGGGCCGGCTGTGTGGTGAACCCCTGGTTCTTGGGATACCCGGCGATGACGGCGTCATCGCCCTTGTCCGCCTCGGCCTCGAAGGTCAGGTACGGCAACCCGAGGTTGAGCGTATACAGCACCGCCACGTCCCGCTGCGGGTCGTAGTGGACCACCACAGCGGGGTGCGATCGGCCGGTGTGATCGATGACGACCAACTCGCTGTCGACCCCGGCGACCACGTGCGCGTTGGTCATGATGTGATCGGGCGCGTACACGAATCCGGTGCCGGTGATCTGCTTGTTGCAGGAGCGGGCCACTCCCTGCACCTGAACGATGCCTGTCCGCGCCGCTCGCAGGCCGGCGCTGTCGAGCACCTCCGTGTCCGGCGGCGGGACGTTCACGGTCGGCTGGCCGGCGATCGCGTCCAGCACCGGCGGGAAATCGGATCGGTCGATGAACCGCTTGAACGGTTTCTGCCAGTCACGTGCCGCCTGGGGTATCGCCTGGTCCACCGTCCCCAGGATCAGTGAGCCGCGGATCTGCTCCACGATGGTGGTCAATGAGCTGGACACCAGCACACTGCCGACGAGCCAGGCGATGACCAGCACCGATAAACCGGAGACGAGTGTGCCGCCCAGCGCGTCCAGCATCCTGCCCGGCTCGTGCCGCAGGTAGGAGCGGATCACCGCGCCGACAGCGGACGTACCGAACTGGAAGATCATCGCGGTCAGGAACACGATGATGATCGCCAGCATGGATTCCGGGACATCCCCGTCCACGACCAGGCCCGCCACAGGTGGCGCGATGTAGATCCCGAGCACGCATCCGCCCACGAAGCCGACGAAGCTCGCGGCCCCGACGATGAATCCCTGGCGATAACCGGAGACGCCGGAGAGGATGAGCAGGGTCAGCAAAATGAGGTCGAGTAGATCACCGGGCACAGAGAAAGGTAAGCACAATATGAGCTCTGGCGCTTCACCCGGATCGATCTCGCCAGAATGTGGAATTTCAGATTTCCTGAGACCCGGCTGGAAGACCTCATCCTTCTCTTCGCTCGCCGACAGGACGGCATTCATCCTGGCGGATATCGGCCCGACTTCACGCCTTTGTGCGCCATGCGCGATCGGCGCCGACCATAAACGCAATGAATTGATCCATCACTCATTGTTGATGTTGCGAGTTCATGGCCACCACGCCGCTTCTCAATATCCGGCAAGAGCGCGCTCGGCCGGCGCCGGGATCGTCCGGGACTCACTCGTCCTTGCGCCGGCGGGCGCGCAGGTGGAAGGCGGCGGTCTTGGGACGGCGGTCGCGCGTGAAGACACCCTTCTTGTTGCCGTCGACGCGGAAGACGCCCGGTGTGGTGGCGAAGTCGGCGAAGTTCCAGACCTGCTCGCCCACCACCGCGTCGACCCGGTCGAAGACCTGGTGATACACGTCCAGCAGGTCGGCCTGGTACTCCTCGGTCCACAGGGAATCGACCAGGCACTCGGCGAGGCCCCTACGCCAAGACCGCGCTCCTCGTGGCCGTCCTCGAGAACGCCGACTCCGCACCGTCCGCCGGGACCAGGACGAGGGCCGCATCCCCAACGCCAGGGACCCCAAGGGCATCGCCGGGTCCCCGGCGGCCCTGTGGAACGGGCATGGTGGCAACGGCGTGAGGATCGGAGCGGGTAGAGGCGGGCATGGAGAGCGTGCTACGGCACCACCACGGGTGCGGTACGCGCGGTGGGGGTCGTCATGATCGTGGCACTGCGCTGACGAGAATCCGAATGCTTGCGGTATGTCACGAGATGGACCGGAGCCGGCCGTGGGACCGGCGCCGGAGTCGGTCGACGGCCTCGGCCGTCTGGTCGTCGGCTGGGAGGAAGACGACGAGTTGCTGGGCCTCCGCAGGCAGTTCGAGCGTCTCGCGAAGCAGTCGAAGCTGGTGCCCGGCCGGGTGGTTGAGCCGGAGAACGCCACGTCGCGGCACCACATGACGCTTCAGGCGGCGGGTGAAGTCGGGCCCGGCGATGGGTGTGAGCTCCGCGGTGAGCCACTCGAGGTTCTCGAGGGATGGCGCCTGCCACAGGTCGAAGGCCTGCTCGTCCGCGATGTCGTCCCAGTCGGCGAAGAACGTCCGGGCGCGGGGGTCGGTGAACAGGTAGCGGTTGAGGTTCGGATGGGCGGCGTCGAGCAGTCCGGTGCCGCTGGTGACCAGCTCGTAGCCGCCGGTGTGGGCGAGGACGTCGCCCAGCCGGTTGGTCACGATGGCGACGCCGGGTTCGAGGAGGCGGAGAGTCCGCAGGACGGACGGTCGTACGTGCCTGGAAGGTGCCACGGGCCGGATGTGGACGGAGCATTCGTCGCCGGTGATCTTCGCGAGGTAGCGCAGGTGGTTGCGTTCCGAAGGGGTGAGGCGCAGCGCGTCGCCGAGGGCGTTGATGACCGCCGGCGACGGATTGCGGTCGCGGCCCTGCTCGATGCGGGTCAGGTATTCGACGCTGATGCCGGCCCACGTGGCGAGGTCCAGCCGGCGCAGACCCGGTGACCGGCGGCGGCCGCGGTCCGGCAGTCCACGGGATTCCGGCTGGATGCTGTCGCGCTTGGCCCGGATGAAATTCCCCAGTGGCGTCCCCACGTCGCCACGCTACCGGGCCGCCCTGCGATCGCACAGTGCGGAGGGTGACCCTCCGGGGGCTAGCCTGAGCTCGGTCTGGCTGCCGGCCGCGGTGCGGCCCGATCGTGGTGTGCATGGAGAGTACGTCGACGCGGCGTTCCGGTCGGGCGTTGCTGGTGTGGGGGCTGCTCGTGGTGGCCGCGAACCTGCGGGCGAGCTTGACCGGCGTCGGGCCGTTGCTGGATCAGGTGCAGGCCGATCTGGGTCTGGCCCCGGCCGTGGCGGGCCTGCTGAACACGCTGCCGTTGCTGACGTTCGTGGTGCTGTCCCCACTGGTGCCCCGGCTGGCCGCGCGGTGGGGAGCCGAGCAGTTGCTCGGTGCCGCGCTCGTGGTGCTGACGTTGGGGATCGCGCTCCGGTGGGTGCCGGCGGCGGTCGGTCTGTTCGGGGGAACCGTGCTGATCGGGGCGGGCATCGCCGTCGGCAACGTGCTGCTGCCGAGCCTCATAAAGCGCGACTTCCCCACCAAGGTGGGACTGCTGACCAGTGCCTATGCCACCGTGATGGGCGGTGTCGCCGCGGTGGCGTCCGGGGTGGCGGTGCCGATCAGTGAGGTCGCCCCCGGCGGTTGGTACACCGCGTTGGGTTCCTGGGTCCTGTTCGCGCTGGCGGCCGTCCTGCTGTGGCTTCCCCAGGTGCGGGCTCCGCGGCGTGCCGCACAGGCGATTCGCGGACACCGGTTGCCGTGGGGTTCCGGGCTGGCGTGGGCGGTCACGGCGTTCATGGGACTGCAGTCGCTGGGCTTCTATGTCGTCGTGACGTGGCTGCCCCAGGTTTTCCAGGACAACGGCATGAGCGCGGCCACCGCGGGCTGGCTGCTGTTCCTGTTCCAGGCGGTCGCGGTGCTGACCAGCCTGGCGGTGCCCGGCGCGATGCGGTGGGCGCGCAACCAGCGCGCGCTGGCGACGATCTGCTCGGCGGTCATGCTCCTCGGCTACCTCGGACTCTTCGTGGCGCCGGGACTGGCGTTGCTGTGGAGTGTCGTCCTCGGGTTGGGCGGCGGCGCCTGCCTCGTGCTCGCGCTGGCCTTCATCAGCCTGCGTGCCCAGGACGCGAGCATGGCGGGCGCGTTGTCGGCGATGGCGCAGTCGATCGGTTACCTGCTGGCCGCCGCGGGGCCGGTGGTTTTCGGGCTGCTGCACACGGTGAGCTCCGGCTGGCGAGCGCCGATCATGCTGATGTGCGTGGCCGCGGCCGGCCAGACGGTCGTCGCTCTGGTGGCCGGTGGGGGCACGGTACGCTCAGCCGCCCGCGATTCGACAAGCCCGTGAAACTGTTTTGTCCACAACGGCGTCACCTGCGTTCTTCTCCCTGTGACCCCACCTGCGCGATCGCGTGCTATTTTTTCCGGGTTATTGACGAAATATGAACGACTAGGCACACTCTCCGCAAGCTGCCCATCGGATGGGCGCTGACGTGGAGGACGTGAGTGATGACTGATGCCGACAACGGGTTGAACGTCGACCGACGGTCCCTGCTGGCGGGCGCCGCCGGCCTGCTGGGAGCGGCGGCGCTGCCCGCGACCGCCGCGCAGGCGACGCCGACGAACGCCGCATTGAAGCGATACCCGTCGAACTGGCCCGACCTCGAGCCCTACGGCCTCGCCGACACCCGGCTCGACCTGTGGCCGCGCGAGGACAACTCCTTCATCCTCCCGCTGGAGCTCCGCCCCCGTGACCAGGAGCTCGGCCGGGTCTGGATGCGGGACACCTACGTCAACTGCTTCGTGGTGAAGGGCCGTCCGGTCTACGTCGCCACCGGCACCACCCGGGCGCCAGGGACCGCGGGGGCCGCCCCGTGGAACGACGGCATCTTCGTGTGGACCTCCCCGTCCCTGCGCGGGCCGTGGAGGCTGGCCGACACCACGGGGATCCGCCCAGGCGCCGAGAAGGGCAAGGTCTGGTCGCCCGAGTTCGCCGACGAGAACCGGCCCGGACGCACAGTGGTCGCTCCGTGGCAGGAGTACTGGAACGACGACCAGTTCGGCAAGCGCGGCGACGTCTGGGCCCCGGAAGTGCACTACTTCCGCGGCAAGTGGTACATCGTCGCCTGCATGGGCGACCACTCGAAGAAGGTCGGCTCGTTCGTGCTGGTGAGCGAGGGCGGGGTTGAGGGCCCGTACCGGCTGGTCCAGGGCAACTACGACAAGCCCTTCGGCGACTCCTTCACCGGCGGGCCCGGCTTCATCCTGCCCGGCGCCTACCACCACATCGACGGCAGCCTCTACACCGAGGGCGATGACGCCTGGCTGGTGCTGCACAACCACCTGTACGCGAAGTTCCGGGACGACATGGAGGACATCGTCCCGACCACCAACCTCCCGAGCTTCCAGCAGGTGCCCTACGCGCCCGAGCCTTATCTCGAAGGCGCGTACGTGTTCAAGCACGGCGGCAAGTACTTCCTGCTCCAGGCCGCCTGGAACCGATCCTCGACCAATGCCGACGGCAGCACCCGGTACGCCTACGACCCGCCCGGCGCCGGGCGCACGCAGTACCACTACGACGCGGTCGTCGCCGTCTCGGACACGTTCGAGGGACCGTACTCGAAGCGGTGGACCGTGGGGGTCGGCGCCGGCCACAACAACTTCTTCGTGGACCACAGCGGCAGGCTGTGGGCGACGTTCTTCCGCAACCCCAGATTCGGCTACTGGTCCGACCCGTCGCGCGTCGGCGACACGGCGGTGCCCGGGGTCGTGCGGGTGGAATGGACGGGGCCGAAGGGCAACCGCCTGTACGTCCAGCGCCGGAACCACACGATCGACGACTGACCGGGGCTCAGGTCACCAAGCCCCTGCGGTAGGCGTAGACCACCGCCTGCACGCGGTCACGCAGGTCGAGCTTGGTGAGAATGCGCGACACGTACGTCTTGACGGTCTCCTGGCTGATCACCAGCGTCGCGGCCACCTCGCTGTTGGACAGGCCGTCGGCGATGAGGCGCAGCACCTCCAGTTCGCGTGGGGTCAGCGCGGCGTCGTCCGGCGTGTCCTCGGCGGGGCGGATCCGCGAGGCGTACCTGCCGACGAGCTGCCGTGTCACCTCGGGTGCCAGCAGCGCGGCGCCGGTCGCGACGGTGCGGATGCCGTGCAGCAGTTGCGCCGGCGGGGCGTCCTTGAGCAGGAACCCGCTGGCTCCCGCGCGCAGCGCCTCGTACACGTACTCGTCCAGGTTGAACGTCGTCACCACGAGCACCTTGACGGGATCGGCCACCCCGGCGCCGGCCAGCAGGCGGGTCGCCCCGATGCCGTCGAGCACCGGCATCCGCACGTCCATCACCACGATGTCCGGGTCCAGCCGGCGGGCGAGTTCGACCGCGGCGCGGCCGTCCCCGCACTCGCCCACCACCTCCAGGTCGGGCTGCGCATCGATGATCGTCGCGAACCCGGTGCGGATCAGCGCCTGGTCGTCGCAGACCAGGACCCGGATCGGCGCGGTCACGACGCGCTCCCGGCGGGGATACGGGCCCGTACGTCGAAGCCGCCGCCCGCCCGCTGGCCGGCGCTGAACTCGCCGCCCAGGGCATCGACCCGGTCGCGGAGCCCGGCCAGGCCCCGCCCGCTCCCGCCGGGAGAGCGGGTGCGGGAGCCGGAGCCGTCGGTGCCGACCTCCACGGTGATCTCCTTCTCGCCGTAGCCCACGCGGACCTCGGTGTGGCTGCCGTGGGCGTACTTGAGGGCATTCGTCAGAGCTTCCTGCACGACCCTATAGGCCACGAACTCCGCGCTGCCTGCCGACTCCGCGGGCTCCCCCTCCTCGGTGAACGTCACCGGCTGCCCGGCCTGACGCGTCTGCTCCACGAGGGTGTGCAGATCGCCGGCGGAGGGCGTACCGGCGTCGGTGTCGTGGTCGGCCTTGAGCAGGTCGAGCAGGTGCCGCAGATCGCTGATGGCCCGCCGGCCGGTGTCGGTGACGGCGGTCAGGGTCGCGTCGAGGCGGTCGGGTGCGGCGGTCAGGTAGCGTGCCGCCTCGGCCTGTACGACCATCGCCGTCACGTGGTGGGTCACGACGTCGTGGAGTTCGCGGGCGATGCGGGTGCGTTCGGCGGCGCGGGTGGCCTCGGCGACGTGGCGGCGGCGTTCGGCCTCGGCGGCCCGGGTGGAGCGCAACCAGGTCCCGATGCCCCACGCGAGGACCAGCGCCAGGTAGAACAGCACGATGTCGGCCGGCGTCTCCTTCGAGCCGAGCCGGTCGAGCGCGAACATCAGCGGCGGGTACGCGGCGGAGAGCAGGATCACGGTGACGCGCCGGCCACGTTCCAGATGGGCGCCCGCGCTGATGAGCGCGATGGGCAGCGCGGTTCCGGCCAGCGCGTGATAGGCGAAGAGCTGGTCGAGGGCGAAGCCGAGCGACACCAGGACGAGACCGGCGGCCGGCCACCGCCGGCGCACGGTGAGCGGGAGACACTCGAGAGCGATCACGACGACGGCCAGCGCGTCATAGGGGCGGGGCGGCAGGTCGCCGATCTGCGTCCCGCGGCCTTGGAACGCCGGCAGGAGTGACGCGACGGTCAGCAGCAGCGCGAACGGTAAATCCCGTACCGTGACGTCACACCGCCGCCACAGGTCCTGGACCCGGCGGAGATCGATCATCGGACGAGCCTAGCGGTCACACCGTCGCCCACGTGTCCCCCTTGCGAGCTACCTGCGAATGTCCACCGTATGGTGACGATTCCGGGACAGTCGACTCCATAGCGTTACGACGTGGCACGGCGCCTCAGCCGCCGTCTCGCTGGAGGACATCATGCTCCGCACATACAAGACCGCCGTTGTGGCCGCGCTGTGCAGCACCGTGGTCGGCACGGCGGTCGCCGGCTGCGCCGGCGACTCGCTGGACAACTGGGACCCGCTCGCCCCCACGACGCAGAAAGCCGATGCCGGCCCGATCTCCGGAACCAAGAAGATCGATGTCGCGGGCCGGTCGGTGAACGTGTCCTGTTCGGGCGACCCGGCGAAAGGCAGGCCGGTCATCATGCTGATGCACGGAGGGGGTGACGGGCTGGACAAGATGGCCGCCCTCCAGAAGACGCTGGGCAAGAAGAACCGGGTCTGTTCCTACGACCGGCTCGGCGCGGGCGCGAGCGACCAGCCGGACGGCCCTCAGGACTTCGCCGTCACCGGGAAGATCCTCACCGGGGTGCTCGACCGGGTCGCCGGTGACGGCCCGGTCGTCCTGGCGGGGCACTCGCTGGGCGGGCTGATCGCCGCCAGGTACGTCCCCGACCATCAGGACAGGGTCAAAGGGCTGGTCCTGATGGACACCACGTCGCCCACGATGGTGGACGACATCACGAAGGCGATCCCCGAGTCCGCCAAGGGTCCGGCGGCCGAGGTACGCGCGCAGAACCTCGCGATATTCCAGGGTCAGAACCCGGAGAAGCTCGTCATCACCGACGGGAAGGTCCGCTCCGCCGGGAACATCCCGGTGGAGGTGATCCAGCATGGGAAGCAGTACCTCGCGGCCATCCCCACGTACGGGCCGCGCCTGGAGCAGGCGTGGTCCGCGGGCCAGCGCAAGTGGCTCGCGGTGTCCAGCGGCAGCACGCTGAGCACGGCCACCGACAGCGGGCACTACATCTACGTCGACCAGCCCGATGTCGCCGTCCAGGCCATCGAGCGCGTCACCTCGCAGGTGGCCGGCGAGTAACCGGCCGGCCGAGGGCCGCGACGGTCAGTGCCTGGACGGCGCCAGATGGGCGCGCTCTCCTTGCGCGCCGAACAGGGTGAGCAGCTCCGCGGGCCGCTCGTCGGCACTGCCGATCCAGTGCGGGACGCGGGTGTCGAACTCCACGGCCTCGCCCACGCCGACCAGGAACTCCTGCTCCCCGAGCACGAACCTGACCTGTCCGTTGAGGACGTAGAACCACTCATATCCCTCGTGGGTCTGCAGCTTCGTCGTGGCCGATCGGCCGGCGGGCGGATAGATCACCTTGTAGGCCTGGACACCGCCGGCGCGCCTGGTCAACGGCACCATCACCAGCCCGGATCGCCGCACCGGCCGCAGGTGGATGCGCGGGTCACCGGTGGGCGGCGCCGCGACGAGATCGTCGAGCGGTACGTCGTGCGCCCGGGCCAGCGGCAGCAGCTGCTCCAGCGTGGGGCGGAGCTTGCCGTTCTCGAGACGGGACAGCGTGCTCGCGGTGAGGCCGGTCTCGTTCGCCAGCGCCGCCAGCGTGGTGCCCCGCGCCCGGCGCAGAGCACGCAGGCGCGGCCCGACTCCGGCCAGAACGTCTTCGGAGGTGTCCATGCCGTCGATGATGCGGATCCGCAACTTTTCTTGCAAGTCCGCGATGACGGCGGCGATGCTGCCGGTACACCACCGGCGCTTCCGGATCACGCCGGCCGACGAAGGGCGACTCACGTGGACACCACCCGACACCGCCACCCCACCGACGTCTCGAGCGACCAGGACGCCGAGCTGTTCTGGGAGCGGCACTACCGCGCCCGCCGTACCTGGGACGCGCGCGTCAACCCGCTGCTGGCCGAGACCGCCGCGCCGCTGCGCCCCGGCGCCGCCCTGGATCTGGGCTGCGGCGCCGGCGGCGACGCCATCTGGCTCGCCCGGCAGAGCTGGCACGTCACCGCCGTGGACATCTCCATCACCGCCGTCGAACGGGTCCGGGAACGCGCCCGCGAACTCGGCATCGCCGACCGGGTCGCCACCGAACAGCACGATCTGGCCCGAAGCTTCCCGGCCGGTCGGTTCGACCTCGTCTCCGCCCAGTACTTCCACACCCCGTTCCCGCTGCTCCGAAGCCAGGTCCTGCGCACCGCCGCGCAAGCCCTGCGCACCGGCGGGCTGCTGCTGATCGTCGACCACGGCTCCACCGCGCCCTGGTCGTGGAACCAGGACCCTGACCTCCACCACCCCACACCCACCGAGATCGCCGCCGAACTCGATCTCGACCCCGCGCACTGGACCGTCCTGCGCGCCGACATGCCCCACCGCCGGGCGACCGGACCCGCCGGCCAGACGGCCACCGTCATCGACCACATCCTGCTCATCCAGCGAACCGCCGGATGACCGCCCGAACCACACCACACGACGTCACGTCGGAACGGAGCGACTCGATGCCGGCAAACCGCGCGCAGCGATCCAAGGACACCACGCCTCCGCGGACCGGTGCCGACGAGAAGGCCACCCTGCGGGGCTTCCTCGACTACCTGCGCGACGCGGTCGCGGACAAGGTCGCCGGCGCACCCGAACCGCAGGTCCGAACCGGCGGAGTACCCTCGGGCACCAACCTTCTCGGGCTGCTCAGGCATCTGGCGTTCGTCGAACGGTTCTACTTCCTCGGCGAGGACGTCGGCGACTGGCGCGCCACCATGCGACCGTCCACAGAAGACACCGTCGACGGCGTGCTCGCCGACTACCGCAAGACCGTCGAGCGAGCGAACCAGGTCATCGACGCCTGCCCGGACCTGGCCCTTCCCGCCCCGCGAGCCCCACGTCCGGGGCCGGCGCCATCGATGCGATGGGTCCTGGTGCACATGATCGAGGAGACCGGCCGGCACGCCGGCCACGCCGACATCCTCCGCGAGCAGATCGACGGATCCACCGGCCGCTGACGGATGCGTGGCAGGTGCCTCGGTTCGGGGGTCGAAACCCGCGTGTCACTTGGTCCAGATGGCGGCGTAACGGCCCAGCTCGGCGTTGATGTTGATCGGGTAGAAGCCCTTGGCCTTGAGTTCTTCGAACCGGCTCTGGTAGCCGGCGGCGGTCATACCGGTGTAGGAGTACCAGGCGCCGGGCTTGTCGTTGCGCCAGACGGTGGTGTAGTGGCCGGTGGCGCTCACCGCGATGGCGGTGGGGCGGTAGCCCTTCGCCACATGGCGCTTGAACTCGAAATCGTGGTCTTCCTGGGTCAGGTCGGTTCTGACCAGCCAGCGCACGTGGCCCGGGTTGGCCACCCAGACCGCGACATAGCGCGGGGCGTCGGCGGTGCCGTACACGTCGACCGAGGCAAGCAGCAGGCCGTCCTCGCGGGCGGTGCCGGTCATTTGGAGAAGCTGGGCGGGGCTGATGTCGTGCTTGGCGACGAACCGGGAGCCGGCGTTCTTGACGAAGATGGCGGCGAAGCGCGCGCGGGCGCCGGAGCCGGTGGCGCTGACCGCGGCGGGCTGGTAGCCCTGGGCGGCGAGTTGGTCGAAACGCTTCTGGTAACCGTCTGCGGACATGTCCTGGTACATGGCCCAGGGAAGGTCACCGCCCATGGCACGGCCGGAGGTCGACCACATCCCGGCGTACCGGATGCGGCCCGAGCAGTCGGTGGAGATGTTGACCGTGATGGGCCGGTAGCCCTGGGCGCGCAGGGTGTTGAAGCGCTCGGTCTGCTGGGCGGAGGTGAGGTCGTGGTAGGCGACGAACGGCGGCGCCGCCTGCGCGTGCGCCGCGGGCGCGATGGCGGTGGTCAGCGTGAGTGCGCCCATGGCCGCTAAGATCCTGCGGTTCTTCTGCATGGAACGTTCCCTTCGGTGGAAAGCCGAGGTCGGGTCAGCATGGCTCCGCGCGAGCCGGGGCCGCGGGCAGATCACGGGGTGGTGTCCGGTGGTGGACCGATGATCTGGTAGCCACGGCGGGCGGCCACCTCGGCCAGCAGGCCAGGGTCGGTGTCACGGGCGGCGATGTCGGCGGCGAAGTGTTCGAAGCCGGCCGGCCAGGTCAGTTGGAGCAGGCGTAGCGGAGAGTCCTGGCGGTTGGCGAAGGCGTGGGGCAGGTGGCGCGGCAGCAGGACGAAGGCGCCGGCTCCGGCCTGCCAGGTCTGGTCGCCGCAGTACAGCTGGACGGTTCCCGACAGCACATAGAACGCCTCGTCGTCGCGCTGGTGCACATGCCAGGGAGTGGCGAAGTACGGCGGGCACTCCTGCTCGATCAGGGTCAGGGCCTTGCCGGTCTCCGGCTCCCCCGCCTTCACGGTCATCGTGGTGCCGAGAAACCGATGGGTGGCACCGGCCCCGGCGGGCAGGTGGAGCGCGCTCATGGCCGCCTCTGCCGGGTGTAGAGCCGGATCTCGATGCCGTCGGGGTCGATGATGCCGCCGATCAGCCATCCCACGCTGCCTTCGGCGATGCCGGAGTGCTCCACACCGAGCGCGTCCAGGTGATCGGACCAGGTGTGGAGCGCCTGCAGGGTCGGCACGGCCAACGCGACCGGATCGAACCCGCTCAACCCGGCGGCCCGCTCGGGCTCCTCACGCAGCGCGATCATGAGCGTCTGGTCCGTATCGGCCAGCGCCACGCCGCGCAGCACGCCGTCCTCGACGAACTCGATCGCCACCTCGAGTCCGAGCACGCGCCGGTACCACTCCAGGCTCTTGTGCACGCTGGAGACGGGCAGCTTGACGTGGTGGAACCCGCCTAAGAGCACCATGCCCCACCTCTTTTGTAGTGCCACTCTAAGGTCATACTCTAAAGTGGTACTCTAAATCGGTGGAAGACGTCAAGAGTCCGAAGCGGCGCTCGGCACAGACCAGAAGCCGGATCGTGAACGCCGCCCAAGGGCTGTTCGTCGTGCGGGGCTACGCCGGAACGACCTTCCAGCTGGTCGCCGACGCGGCCGAGGTGTCGGTGCAAACGGTGTACTTCCATTACGGGACCAAGAGCCAGCTGCTCAAGCACGTGGTCGACGTCGCCTCCGCCGGGGACGACGAGCCCGTTCCGCTCCTCCAACGGCCCTGGTTCGCCGCGTTGCAAGCGGCACGGGACCCGAGGGAGGTCGTACAAGGATGGGTGCACCAGAGCGGGGTCATCCTCGACCGGGTCGCCCCCGTCCTGGCGGTGGTCCGCGACGCGGCGGCCGGCGACCCTGACATGACCGCCCAATGGACTGCCAACAGCGAGCAGCGGCACACCGCCCACGGGCAGGTCGTCGCCATCCTGAGCCGCCTGCAGGCTCTGCGGCCCGACCTGACCGAGCACCGGGCGACCGACGTCACCGTCGGGATCCTGTCGCCGGATCTGTTCCTGGTGATGAGGCGGGAGTGCGGGTGGACCACGGCGCAGTGGGAGGACTGGGCCGCCGACCAGCTCTCCCACGGCCTGCTGGCCGTCTGACGACCGGCACCGTGTCATGCGCCGGTCCGGCGTCAGCCGGATGCCCGCTCGATGATCTCCTGCTCGGTGAGTGGATCCGAGGGATGATGGCTCAGGCACTGGCGTCCTCGGATGAGCACCTCGGATATGCCGTCGCTCGCGGCGTAGAACTGCCCGGTATCCAGCCGTCCGACCCGGTCGGCGTGGCCTCCGCGGGCCCGCGCCAGCCCCTTGACCACGTCGATCTGCGTGGGGCTGTTGATCCTCCCGATGAACTGGGTCGTGGCGTTCCCCGCGATGTGGTTGTGCAGACCGCGGGGTGTCTGGGTGGCGAAGACGAGGCCGAGGCCGTACTTGCGGGCCTGTGAGGCCAAGGTCAGCGTGCTGGCCAGCGCTTCGGTCTTCGGTGTCGCCGGTACGAGGGCCTGCGCCTCGTCCATCACGTACAGGCCGTTGAGAGGACGGCCGCGCGCCGGATTCCGTTTGATCCAGGAGAACAGGGCCATCTGGAGCTGATTGACGAATCCTGGTCTCGCCTGGTCACTGAGACCGATGAAGCTGATGACGGAGACGCGCGCCCGCTTGCCCCCGGACGGGCTGAGCAACTGCTCAGGGTCGGCCGGCTCACCGCTGCCCGCGAAGAGTGGATCGTTGATCGTCGCGGCGGTGAGGAGCTGCCCCAGTTCGGCGGCGATCTGGTCCGCGCGGTCGATCTGGCTGACCTCCAGCGGCAGGGCGGCGAGAAGGCCGAGGAACGCGGTGAAGTCGCCGCCGCCCGAGCGGGCGAAGTGACCCAACGCCTGGCGGAGGATGGCCTTCCCCTTGCGGGCCTTGGCGCTTGCCCCGTCCACGTTCGCCCGGGAGGCGAGCGCTTCGACGGCCAGGCCGAG
Source organism: Nonomuraea sp. NPDC004186 (assembly GCF_053603495.1). Classification (NCBI taxonomy): domain Bacteria; kingdom Bacillati; phylum Actinomycetota; class Actinomycetes; order Streptosporangiales; family Streptosporangiaceae; genus Nonomuraea; species Nonomuraea sp. NPDC004186. The sequence goes on from NZ_JBSGFQ010000011.1 coordinate 143,026, forward strand.
GGCGGAGTCCAGCTCATCACGATCATCGAGCACGGGCGCGAAATCGGGGAGCGGCTGGAAAGTCAGCGGGCGTCCACGGGAACGGCCCGGGGTCCAGATCACGACCTCGGTCTCGGCGAAGTAGCGCGCTGCTTTGTCCGCGTCCTCGTCGCTCCAACCAGGAGGCGGGCTGGGCCAGGGATCGCCCAGCCGGGCGAGGTCGTTGTTGGAGTCGAGCACTATCGACGACACGCCGTGCAGCGCGCACTCCTCGATGAGCCGCCGCAGGAACACGGTCTTGCCGGAGCCGGATCCGGCGAACACGGCCGTGTGGCGGGTGAGGAGGCTCAGCTTCAGTTCCAGATCGGCGCCGGTGTCCAGACGCCTGCCGACCGGGATGACCGCGATGCGGTCGCCCGTGACCTCCGGAACGGTCCTCGCCGGGCGTTCGAATCCCGCCGTCGACGGCTGAGGCGGTGCTGGAACAGGAAATGTCAGCGCGCCGAACAGGCTGCTGAGCAACTCGGTGCCGCCGGCCGGACGGCGCGCACGCAGCCAGGTCTCGAACTCCGGGTCCTCATCGGCCGCCATCTGCCGCAACGCCTCGAAGACGCGCAGGTCGTCACCCCGTACGGCAAGTGACAGCCCGCCCCATTCCTTGAGCTGTGTCAGGCAGGCTTGCGTGGCCGGCCCGTCCGACCATGCGAGATTCCGCAGCACGACGAAACACCGGTCGGGCATCTCCGGCCCCAGGCCGGACGCCGCGATGCCGTCGTTCAGCCGTTTGAGCGCTGCGATGTGGTGCGACGCGCCGATCATCCGGAACGTCCAGTGGCGCTGCTCCTCGGAGTTGGGGTCCAGTGCCTGCCGCAACCTCGCGTGCAGGCTGGGCCGGCGGCCCGGCGGCGGATCGACGGAGAAGGCCTCGCCCGCTTTGTCCTGCTCGGTGATCCAGGCGTTGAGACCTGCGGTGAGCAAGGAAGGGGCGAGTTCGTCCTCGTGTTCCGGATCGAACGCGTTGGATACGTCGGCCCGTCCGTACAAGTCGGCGAACCGCGCGTCGAGCCGGGCCAGATTCGTCTCCGGCACGACGGTCTCGGCAACAGGCGCCACCGCGGGAACCGGCTCGTCTCGATCGAAACGTTCCAGCGGACGTACTTCACCTTCCGCCCGACATGTCGCGACATGTGCGCTGATGAGGCGGAGCAGCGTCCTCGGCGTATGGCCCGGCGCTGTCGCGAACGCGGCAGGGGCGATGGGCCAGGCGGGAGTGGGAGGGGTGAAGCCCGCATGCGTGAAGGCCACGGCGAACCTTCGCTCAACCAGGTTCCGGGCGATGTCCGCGCTCGCGATCGTGGTGAGGATCAAGGAAGGCCGGAACCTGTCCTGCGCCGTGCCGATGGCCCGGTTCCTGATCAGATTCCACGACGAGGGCAGGCAGGCCACCAGGCACAACGTTCTCTGGGTGGCGTGCACCAGGGCCATGAGCCCGCTCGCGACCTCGTCGATCACGTCCTTGCGCGGCTTGGCATCGGGTGGCGGCGCGACGGAGTCCTGGGTGCCGGCCGCGCGGGAGTGTTCGAGGAGCGCGTCGATCTGATCCACCGCGATGACGCTGGGGCCGGTCAGCGCGAGGATCATCGACAGCTCGACCGCGATGTCATGCGGTTTCTTGACTCCTTTGCTCAGTCCCCAGGCTGCGCGGTCGCCTTCCTCGGCCTCCTCGGTCGACATCAGGTGATCGTAGGCGACGTCGAGGGCCGGGCCCGAGGCGACGGCGTAGAGGGCGAGCGCTCGGATGGTGTCGCGGCACCGTAGCAACTGCCTGTTCCGGGCCACCAGACCGTTCACCAGAGCGTCGAGGTCCTCGCGGGTGATGCCCGTCCCGCGCTCGGCGGCTGCCCCGATCCGGCCATCGGCTCCCGCGAGAACGGACAGGGCACGCAGGGCCACCATCGCCTGGCTCGGGGCGTCCGGGCCCGCGGCCGAACGGCCGAGGTCCTCGACCATCGCGCTCATGGTCCGATGCCAGAAGTCGTCTCCGGCGCTGAAGTCCACGAGAAAGAAGTAGCCGCCGGCCTGCGCGATCTTGCCTCTGACCCAGCCGAGAAGGTGAGTCTTGCCGGCGCCTCCCTCACCCTGGATCACGACGCCGAGCGGGCTGGTCCGGGAGGCCGCGGACGCCTCGTCGATACCGTCGAGGATCAGCTGTTCCGCCCGCGGATGCATCCCGTCGATGTGGAAGGGTGGCGGGTTCCAGGCATGCTCGGCCGTGGTCGCCCAGTTGAGGACCCTGGAGATCGCGCGTAGTGCCCGTTCCTCGGTCTCGTTCATCGCGCCTCGATCGCCAGCAGATGCTTGCTCACACCGCCTACGACGACGGCCGATTCCCTGTCCTCGTCGGTCAGGGTCTTCTGGTCCGCCTCCGGTACGAGATGGACGTCCGGAAGTCGTTCCAGTTGCCGCAGCGCCTCGTCGACCTCCTCCCGGGGGACACCTCCCAACTGTGCGCGCAGATGTGTCAGGAGCACCCAGTCCTGTGGTTCGCGAGCCAGGTGCCAGTAGGCGTCACGGATCGCCTTGGTCGGATCGTCCGGAGCCGGGGCCCCGCCTTCGCGGGCCTTGACGACGAACTCGGCCAGGCTCAGATCCGCGGCGTCGAGGTAGCCCTTGATCATGCGGAGGACGCCGTAAAGGGTGCGGCCGAGCGATCCTCCGCGTTCCGGAGCCGAGCCTTCCAGCTCTGTCACGCACCAGGCCCAACCGTCCTCGGTGAGCGTGTGGCGGTAGGACCTGCCCGGCTTCTCGCTTGTGACGAGACCGAGCTTGTTCACCCGGCGCCGGGGCTCTCCGTCGAGCGTGTCCCCGACATGGGCTCGCAGCTCCGGATTGGACGCCGTCCCGCCGAGCGTCATCAGCCCCAGGAGCAAGGCCCGCTCCCGGGTTCCGAAGGCGGTGTTCTTCATGATCAGCTCTCCTCGGATCGATCGTCCACAACGGTGTGGAAGCTGGTCGCTATGAGTTCCCGGCGGCCGTTGACGTCCTTGAGCGTGCCGGCCGCACGCACGAGGGTCCGGTTGCGGTGCGCTTCGACGGCCACGTCGTAGGCCGCCTCGTCGGGCAGGCGCACCCATATGGAGCCGCGTGGCTCGCCGTCCCCGATGGCCACCTCGCCGCGTACGTGGACACGGAACCGGTCCTCACCGCCGTTGTCGAAGAGCGTGCCGATGAGGCCTGTGACAGAGGCGCTCTCGCGGTGGAGGCGCCGCAGCCTGTGGGCGACGCGGCGCAACAGGGTGCCGGTCTCGGCCTCGAAGACCACCGTCCGCGCGGGGACCTCGAAGGGCAGCGCGCGGGCCCAGCGGAAGCCGACCTCGAACCGGGTCCCGGGATCGGTGCCGGCGAATCGCGCGAGCGCGACGCACAGGTCGGCCGACACGCCGTCCCGGACCGTGTCGTCGAAGACGCTGATGTCGCCGGTTCTGCGTACCTCGGCGCTGGCTTCGCGCAGGAGCAGCGTGGCGCGCTGCAGCAGGGTCAAGGTGCGGCGCGCCAGCGGAGGATCGCCGGAATTCTCCCCGTCCAATGGGATGCGTACCGTGAGGAGGTCCCCTGACGGCACGATCGGTCCGATCCAGACGCGGGCGAGCAGATCACGCACTGCTTTGGGGGCCGTGCCGTCGAACACCGGCCGAGGTCCGTCCAGAGCGGCACGCGCCGCCGCGCTCAGGGCGGCGTGCGCGCTGTTGAGGGCTGTGACCGCGTCCACCAGCCCGAACTCCCCATCCATGGGGACGATCGGTGCGCGATACCACTGGACATCGGCCATGGGCGAGCTGATGTCGGATGCGATGTCCTCGACAGAGCGGCCCTCCACCCTCGCCAGCAGCGAAAGGGTCTCTCTGAGACGCCGCGGTCCGTCGGCCAGATGGTCCGCTCCGGGCACCAGGATCTCGTGATCGCCCTCATGCACCCAGACAGCCGCGCCCCTCCAGCCCTCCGGCTGGCGAACCCAGCCGGTAGCGGCCAGATAACTGCTGACATCGGCGACTGACACGTTCCTCATCAGGCGAGCGGTCCCGTGGGCGCTCCGACGAGCTCGCGTAACGCGCGGACCGTGAGAACGTTCCCCAACGGCACCTGGATGGGGACCTGCCGTTTGGCGCTGGGAGAGGCGATGGGCCGCTCCCCCTCGAACCCGCGGTAGTAGCAGAGCCGGCTCAACGTCAGCCCCTCGGTCTCCACGCGTGCGTATCGGTCGCTCTCCGGTGGGACCACGACGAGGAAAAGGTAACGGGGAACGAGAAACGGACCGGCGACGAGCTTGTTGTACTGCACCTCGTCAAGCCCGCGAAACTGCAGATCCGGGCCCTTGCTCAGCGGCTTCGACCACGACTTGACCTGTACCTCGATAGCGGGCGAGGAGATGTACCCCGTTCGTCCGGCATATCGAAATCCCAGGTCGATGCCGTCATGGTCGAGATCGTCCTTGTAGACGAGAAGGCCCGCGGCCGAAGCGAGCACCCTCACATAGTCCTCGGCGAACTTCCCTTGATGATTCCGCTGGTCCAGCACGCAGTCTCCCTCACCCGCCGACCGCTCGATCCGCACGCTAGAGAGTATCCACAAGGCAGCCGAGAGGAGAGGGAGTTTCGCTTTGGCGAAGCATGAGGCGAATAATCCCTGATTTATTATGGCCACCCTGAATACGGCAATTACTTGCAGCCATTTCGGGCCGGCTGCGCACATCCTGCCTGGATGTCCCTATCCGGGCCTGGCTCCGTTCACCCGAGAACACGCTCGATGGTTCTTCGGCCGCGACCGCCTCACCGCCGACCTGATCGATCGCCTCGATTGACGTCAGCGAACGGGCGGAGATCCTCTTCACCTCCACCGCCAGACCCGTACACGCTCCAACTCGCTGGGACGGCTGCCTTGCACGAGCCCTCGTTGATGGGACGCGGGCGGCCGGACGAGATTGAGGCATTTGTCGGATCTGTCATCACCCGCGACCGGGAAGTGCCTTGTGACATGGGCTTTTGAAGCGAATTCCTTGGCCAACTAATAGATGAACGGCCGCCCGTTACGGAATCCTTGAGCAGGCGAGAACGCCGCAGCCCGCCATACCGGCTGCTCCCCTGAAGCGATCAACGAGTGCGATGGCGGATCCGTGGAACAGCAGGCATACCGAAGGCTCATCAAGGTGCTCGAGCAAGTGGCCGGTGCTCGGGAGGGGGAGCTCTATCCGGTGCTGGCCGAGGCTGTGGCCGTACATCTCGGGTGGATCGACGCGTTCGTGGCCGAGAACCCCGCGTATCTGGCGCTGGGACGCGATGGCGAGGAGCAGTACCTCACCATGTTCCGGCCGGACTTCGTGGAGGAATACGTCGAGCGCTGGCGCTGGAACAATCCGTTCGCCTCGCGCGACGGGATCGCCTGCCTGAGCCGCCACGGTGTGGCGACCCTCGGACGGCTCCGCCTGCGGGCGACCGAGCCGGAGCGGGACTTCGCCGACACCTTCCTGCGCCGCAACGGCATCGACGACATGCTGAAGATCGTCGTCAGGTCCCCGGCCACGGGTGCGGTCAGCACGCTGGGGGTGCCGTTCGACGGTGATCGGCGCGCCATCGAGCCGAGCGACCTGCTGATGGCGGCCACGCTGGGCCCGTTGCTGATCCCGTACTTCGACGCGAACCTCGCACCGGCCTCCCTGCGGGACCTCACCTCGGGTGAGCGTGACGTGGCCGAGTGGAATCGCCGTCCGATGAGCTGACCGAACGCGAATGAGCCTCCCGTTTGACGAACATCCGGGATCGGGGGTTCATCAAACGGGAGGATGTCCAGGACGGAAGGCATGCGGAAGGAGAAGCCGCGTCGCGCATGCTACGTTGTGCCCTTCCCACCACGGGCTTCGCCGCAGGCCCGGCTCCTGGACACAGCGGTCGGCTCGTACGGCCGGCCCATGCGACACCTCATCTCTGGAGGAACAGCCAGTGGAGAAACACGCGCCCACCGGGTCCAGACCGCGGAAGGCCCACTTATGCGACGATGACGCGTCCTGCCGCATGTCGACGGCATGACGATGATGCTGGCAGGCCGCTATTCGCTGATGTCGCAGCTCGGCCAGGGCGGCATGGGCACGGTGTGGCTGGCCGTCGACGAACTGCTGCGGCAGCAGGTCGCCGTCAAGGAAGTACGGCTGCCCGCCGATCTGGACGAGGCGTCCCGGGCCGAGCTGACCGAGCGGACCCTGCGTGAGGCGCGGGCCGCGGCGCGGCTGCGTTCGCATCCGTCGATCGTCACGGTGCACGACGTCGTCATGGACAGCGGCCGGCCGTGGATCGTGATGGAGCTGGTCAACGGCCGCTCCCTCGACCGGATCGTACGCGAGGACGGGCCGCTGCCGCCCGCCCAGGCCGCCTGGGTCGGGCGGCACGTGCTCGACGCGCTGGCCGCCGCGCACGCGATGGGAGTCCTGCACCGCGACGTCAAGCCGGGCAATGTTCTGCTCACCCAGGACGGGCGGGTGCTGCTGACCGACTTCGGCATCGCCACCGTGGCGGGGGACGCCGCGCTGACCCAGACCGGCCTGCTGAACGGCTCGCCCGGCTACATCGCGCCGGAGCGGTTGCGCGGCGAGGCCGACGGCCCGGAGGCCGACCTGTGGTCGCTGGGAGCCACCCTGTACACGGCGGTGGAGGGCAGAACCGCCTACACCGGCCCCAATTCGGCGGCCGTGATGGCGGCCGTGCTGCTGCACGAGCCCGCTCCCCCGCAACGGGCCGGTTCGCTCACGCCCGTCCTCGCCGCGCTGCTGGCGAAGGATCCCCGGCAACGCTGCGGCCCCGCGCAGGCGGCCGCGTGGTTGCAGGCGGTGGCCCAGGGCGAGGTTCCCGCGGACACCCGCCCCACGTCCCGGCGGCGGCCCGCACCCACGTGGCGCCGGTTCGCCGTCGTGGGCGGCGCGCTGGTTCTCGCGCTCTCCCTGACGGCGGGTGCGGTGATCTGGGGGATGACCCGTCCCGGAGAGAGTACGGGCGCCGAGCCGACGCCGGCCGGCGGCACCACAACACAGTCCAAACCCGTGTCGTCCTCACCGGCCGGGAAACCGCTCTTCGGCACCGGCCTGCACTCCTGCAAGGTGCTGACCGCCGCGCAGGTCCGCACGCTGCTCGGCAGCAAGCTTCAGAGCGACAATCTCGACCGGAAGATCTGCCAGTACTTCGGCGCCAACGGCTCCTACGCGACCGTCTCCCTCTACCGGGTCGACACCCTCAAGGGGGCCAAGGCCAACTTCGTCGGCATCAAGCAGACCTTTCAGGATCTGCGGGACGAGCATCCGGACATCGCGTTCTCCCGGGCTCCGGTGGTCGGCGAGGAGTCGTTCGCGTCCGTCCACCGGGCGAACGGCACGTACGTGGCCAACATGGTGTTCCGCATGTCCAACGTCACCGCCACGCTCAGCTACAGCGGCCCGCGGCCCGGGACGAAGGCCATCGGGCGTGCGGCCGCGTCCGTGGCCGCGGCGATGGAGGCGGCCCGCCCGGCACGCTGATCGGCGCCGGTGGTTGAGATTACTCACAGGGCGAAATGTCCGAATTGTCATGACAAGTCGGTAATGGATCAGGCAGAATGCGGGACCACCAGCGTCTCCCTCCACCGGAGGAAATCCTCATGCGTCGACCCCTTGGGGTACTCGCCGTCGTCGCCGGCCTCGCCTCTTGCGCCCCGTCCACCGGCGGGGCGGCCGGAGCGGCGCCCGAGATGACCGCGCCGACCACCCCGCCGACGCAGACCGAGGAGGCGACTCCCGAGCCGACCTCCGAATCGGACAAGTGCAGCGTGAGCGTGGCCAGGCCGGGCATCTCCGCGCTCAGGATCCAGACCTCGGCCGTCCGCCGCGGCTGTGTGCGCCCGGCGCTGCTGCGCATCCGAGTCATGCGCGCCGTCCCCGGCGACGATCCGGTCGTCAAGAGCGGCGCCACCAGGAAGGACCGCATCACCCTGAAGCTGCCCTGCAAGCCGGGCACGTACTACGCGGTCGCCACCGACTACCGGGGCGGCACCGCCAAGTCCAAGGCCGTACAGCTGACCTGCGCCACCCCCACTCCCACTCCCACTCCCACGACGCGGGATACGGGGTCACCGCCGGTTTCCGAGACGAAGAAGACCGCCACCTCCGTCGGCACGGCGCTGGAGAAGGAGGTCGTCCGGCTGACCAACGCCGAGCGGGTCAAGGGCGGCTGCGACCCGCTCAAACACGACGCGCGGCTGCGCAGGGCGGCGTTCGGGCACTCGGCCGACATGGCGAAGAACGACTACTTCGACCACGACTCCCAGGACGGCCGCGACATGGTCGACCGCATTCGCGCGACCGGCTTCACCGGCTCGACCCTGGCCGAGAACATCGCCATGGGGCAGCGGTCGGCGGCCGAGGTGGTCAAGGGCTGGATGAACAGCGACGGCCACCGGAAGAACATCATGAACTGCTCGTACACCCTCATCGGGGTCGGCGCGGCCAAGGACGCGCAGGGGCAGATCTACTGGACGCAGGACTTCGCCGCCGGCTGATTCCCAGCCTGTCACGAGAGATCTCTGTCCTCACCGCGCAGGTGATCCTCGAAGGTGGGGCGTCGATCCGCCGTACGCGACCACACGATCAAGGCAACCAGCCGGAAGGGAGCCAGTACGAGCCTGAGCACCCGACGCCCCAGTCGACGGATCAACCCGAAGAGTTCCTTGAGCGTCTCCCAGGGGCGTCCCAAGGCCACGACGGCCAGGAGGAAGGCCATGCGGCCGAAACCGATCCCGCCGAAGTCGTCGGAGTCGTCTCGCTCCTTCTTGCTCACCGCGGATCCTCCCGAGCTGGCCTGGTGAACAAAGATCCATCAAATCAGCCCTCCTGAGCGAGGTCCAGGAAGAGAGCGGCGGACCAGCCGAAGGCGGTCGTCGCGCGGCCCGCGCGACGGCCGGTCAGCGGGTTCCAGTACTCGTGGAGGCCGCCACCGTCGCGGACCATGGCCAGCGTGCGCTCGCGCAGCTCGGCGGCCGTCTCCTGATGCCCCGAGCGGCGCAGGCCGTCGATCAGCAGATAGTTGACGTTCAGCCAGACAGGTCCGCGCCACATCCCCTCGGGGTCGAATCTCGGGTCGTCGAAGGCGACAGTCGGCACCGGGCGTTCGGCCCAGAAGCTCGGCGAGCGCAGGCCGGCGACGAGCCGGTCCGCGATCCCCGCCGGGAGCCTCCCGGTGAAGAGCGGCATCAGCTCCAGCGGGGTGCGCACGTCCGCCTCGCGACCGCCGACCAGGGTGGCGAACCTCGTGCCGTTCCACCGACGCGTGATCATGCGGTCCACCAGGGCCTGCGCCCTGGCCCGCCACGGCGCGGCGTCCTTGCCGAGCGCCTGTGCGATGTCGCCCAGGCGGTCGTACTGGAGGGCGAGGTAGGCGTTCAGGTCGGGCGGCTCGGCGCGGGGGCCGCCGTCCCAGATGGGGCTGTCGTCCAGGCCGGACGAGTACGGGTGCAGGTACTCGGCCAACCCGTCGCCGTCGGGATCGGAGCGGGTGAACCACCACTCCTGGGAGCGGGCCAGCGGCTCGTACACCTCGGCGAGGAAGGCGGGGTCGGGGTCCACCTCGTGGATCTTCCACACCGCCCAGGCGGTGAGCGGCGGCTTGGTGACGGGGACGGCGTCCCCGATCGGCCCGCCCCCGACGTGCTCGGCCAGCCGGGCCAGATCGGAGCGGGGCAGGTCCGTGGTCTCGGCCAGCGCGCCGTGGTCGTGTACGACGTCGGGGATCAGGCCGTCGGGGCGCTGGTGGTCGAGCAGGATGCGGATCTGCTCCCTGGCCAGGGCGGGGTCGGCGTGCCTGAGCGCGATGGCGTGGAAATAGGAGTCCCAGTTCCACAGGCCGACGTAGCCGTACTTGGAGGGGACGAGGGACTCTCGGCCCTGGATCCGTACCAGGTTCACCGCCAGCGTCCACCACGCGTCCTCCGCTCGTTGGCGCAGGTCCGCACGCACGGCGGGCATGCGGGCGAACCAGTCGCGCCACCGTGCGGCGGCCGCGTCGAGCACCGCCGCCGCATCGTGCCTCGCGCGATCCGGGCCGACGAGGGTGACGCAGCCGTCGATGTCGGCCTCGCCGCCGTCCCACACGGCCCGCGCGCCCGCACCGGTCAGGACGAGGGTGTCCGGGTCCGCGAAGGCCATGGCCACGCCGCCCGCGAACTCCACGCGGTCCGGCAGTACCCGCAGCACCGGCAGTTCGCCGCTCCCCGAAAGGATCCGCAGGCCGGTGAGCACCTTCGTGTCGGCGAGCCTGGTCTCGTACAGGGCTCTGGCGATCCAGAGCGAGCCGTCGTCCGCCGCCATCACCAGCAGCCGCGAGCCGCGGTCGGTGAACGGGCGTTCGCGTAGGTCCGGCATCAGCGACCTCCCAGGCCGGAAGCGGCCATCGAGTTGATGATCTTCCGCTGGCCGATGAGGAACGCGATGAGCGTCGGCACGACGGCGATCGCGGAGGCGGCCAGGATGAGCCCGTAGTCCACGGCCGTACGCTGGCCGGAGAACTGGCTGAGCAGCAGCGGCACCGTGGCCAGCTCGGGCGAGTTCAGGAAGATCAGGGGGAAGAAGAAGGAGTTCCAGGACGCGAGGAAGGCGATGATGCCGAGCGCGCCGAGGCCGGGGCGGATGTTCGGCAGCACGACGTTCCAGAAGCAGCGCCAGCGGCCCGCCCCGTCGATCCTGGCGGCCTCCTCCAGCTCCACGGGCACGGCCCTGATGAACTGGCGCAGCAGGAACACCGCGAACGGGTTCGCGATGCTCGGCACGATGAGCGACAGATGCGAGTCGATCCAGCCGAACCTGGCCAGCATCAGGTAGAGCGGCACGACCGTCACCTGCGCGGGCACCATCTGGGTGGCCAGGAACACCACGAACAACACGCCGGAGCCGCGGAACCTGATCCGGGCGAAGGCGTAGGCGGCCATGGCCGAGGTCAGCAGCGTGAGCGTGACGTTCAGCGCGGCGATGTAGAAGCTGTTCCAGTACGCGGTGCCGAACGGCACCGCGCCGAGCGCGTCGGGGTAGTTCTCCCAGCGCCACGGGTCGGGCAGCCAGTCGAGCGGGTTGTTCAGCATCTGCCGCACGCCCTTGAACGACGTCAGCAGCATCCAGACGAACGGGAACAGCATCGCCAGCCCGCCGAGGGTGAGCCCGGCGTGCAGGGCTACCTGCCTGGGTCGCATCCCGGCCCCCTCACGAGTCGTAGTGGACGAGGCGCTTCTGCGCCGCGAACTGGACGAGCGTCACGAGCAGCGTCAGGACCAGGAGGATCAGCGCGGCGGCGCTGCTCATGCCGAACTGGAAGTCCTTGAAGCCCAGCTCGTAGACCTGGTAGACGATCGTCCTCGCGCCCTCGTTGTCCTCCGGGTCCACCAGCACGTAGATCTGGTCGAAGGCCTGGAACGAGCTGATCACCGCGACGACGGTGGAGAAGAAGATCGTCGGCGAGAGCAGCGGCAGCGTGACCGAGCGGAAGATGCGCAGGCTGCCCGCGCCGTCCATGCGGGCGGCCTCGACGATCTGCGGCGGGATCGTCTGGAGCCCGGCCAGGAAGATCACCACGTTCAGGCCGAGCGACGACCAGATCGTCACGACGGCGATGGCCACGATCACCCAGCCGGGGTCGCCGAGCCAGTCGGGGGCGCTGATGCCGAACCAGCGCTCGAGCGACGAGTTCAGCACGCCGTAGTCGTTGCCGGCCAGGATGATCTGCCACATCAGCGCGACGGCCACCGAGCTGGTGACCACCGGGAGGAAGTACAGCACCCGATAGAAGCCGCCGCCTTTGACGTTGTTCAGCGCGACCGCGATGAGCAGCGCGAAGACGAGCCCGAACGGCACGGTCAGCAGCGCCAGCTTGACCGTGTTCCACACCGCCAGCCCGAACTCGGGATCGGAGAGCTGGGCGGCGAAGTTGTCGAAGCCGACCCATTCCTTCTGCCCGAGCCCGTCCCAGCGCATGAACGCCAGCACGACGGCGAAGCCGAGCGGGAAGACGAGGAACACCAGCAGCGCGGCGACCTGCGGCGCGAGGAAGAACGCGGCCCACCAGCCGTCGCGGTTGCGGACGGGCCGCGCCCGGTGGAGCGTGCGGGGCCGGGCCCGTGCGAGGACGGTCACGGCTAGCCCAGCTTGCCGTCGACGAGCTTCTGGAGCTGGGTCATGCCCTCGTCGAAGCCGACCTTGCCGGTCCACACCTTCATCAGGTGCTCGTTGATGTCGGCGGTGAGGCCGGGCACGGCGACCTCCTCGGGGTAGTTCGCGAAGCCCGTGTCACGCACGTCGAGGAAGGTCCGGGCGTGGGCGGGGTAGCCGTCGGCGAGGACGATCTGCTCGGCGCCCTTCACGGACGGCACGGCGCCGCCGTCCTTGAGCCTGATGAGCTGGCCCTCCTTGCCGACGAACTCGGTGAGGAAGGTGAACGCCTGCTCGGGCAGCTTGGTGTCCTTGTTGAGCGCCAGGTAGGAGGCGGCCACCGCGCCGGGCATGGGCTGGCCGGTCTGCGAGGGGAACGGCACGATGTCGTAGTCGTCCAGCTCGCCGCCCTTCTTCAGGGAGTCGATCATCCACCGGCCTCCGGCGTAGAAGCCGGCGCTGTGCTTGAGGAACTGCGTGCTCGGGCCGTTGCTGTCGGGCAGCAGGTCGGCGCTGAGGAAGGTCTTGTCCTGGTAGCCCTTGGCCAGAGTCTGGAGGGCCTGGCGTGCCTTGGGGTCGGTGGTGGCGACGAACTTGCCGCCGTCCCAGACCTTCCCGCCGAAGCCGTTGATCATGGAGTACGTGGAGCCGTACCAGTTCCAGAAGATCGACCCGGCCTTGCCCGCCGCCTTGAGCTTGGCGTTCATGTCGAGGTACGTGGCCATGGTCCACCGCCCGGCCTCGTTGAGCGCGGCGGGGTCCTCGGTGATCCCGGCGTCCTTGAGCGCCTTCTTGTCGAACCAGAGCACCTCGGGATTGGTGTCGTTGGGGACGCCGTAGATCTGGCCGTCCTTCCTGGCGCCGCCGTAGATGCCCTCGAAGAACTCCTCGGGCTTGCTCTTGGAGGAAGGGCCGGCCAGCTTGTCGTTGAGCGGGGTCAGCACCCCGGCGGAGACGAACTTGCCGATGCTGTCGTCGCCCACGAAGAACACGTCGGGGGCGGTCTTGCTGGTGAGCTGGGCCAGCAGCTTGGGGTGGTAGTCCTCGTACTTGGCGACCGGCTCCAGTTTGAGCTTGATGTCGGGGTGGCGCTTCTCGAAGTCCTCGGTGAACTTCTCGTAGAGCTTGATGTCCTCGGCCGATCCCCAGGTGGACCAGCGGACGGTGACCGGGCCGGATCCGCTGCTCATGCCTGGGACGTTCCCGCCGCCGCTGCCGCTGCACGCGGTCGTCGCGACGGCGAGGATGCCCAGGACTGCCAGGGCACGGTTCATGGTCGGCTCCTTATGGGGGTTGCGTGGGGGGTGTGGGTCAGGCGAGCCCGCCGCCGTCGACGACGAGGGCGGAGCCGGTGATGTAGCTGGCCGCGTCGCCGGCCAGGAAGAGCACGGCCTGGGCGATCTCGTCCGGGGTGCCCGCGCGGCCCATCGGCCGGTCCGCCGCGTCGGACCGGAAGGCGGCCCAGTCCTCGCCGAGCTGGCGGGCCTCGTCGCGCAGCATGGGCGTGTCGGTGTCGCCGGGGTTGACGGAGTTGACCCGGATCCCGGCCTTGGCGTGGTCGATGGCGAGCGCGCGGGTCATGTTGACCACGGCGGCCTTGGAGGCGCAGTACGAGATGGCGTTGCCGCCGCCCTTGAGGCCCCACCCCGACCCCGTGTTCACGATCGAGCCGCCGTCGGTCATCGCGGGGATGGCATGCTTGCACATGAGGAACACCGAGCGGACGTTGACCGCCATGACGCGGTCCCACTCCTCGACGTCGAGGTCGAGCGCGGTGGTGCGGCGGATGATGCCCGCGTTGTTGAACAGGACGTGCAGGCCGCCGAAGGTCTCGACGGCGGCGCCGACGACGCGCCGGCAGTCCTCGGGGTCGGAGACGTCGGCCTGCACCGCGATCGCGTCTCCCGCCTCCTCGGCGATCCGCGCCACGGTGGCGTCCGCGCCGGCCGCGTCGATGTCGGCGACCACCACCCGGGCGCCCTCCCGGGCGAAGAGCAGGGCGGTGGCCCGCCCGATGCCCGAGGCGCCGCCCGTGACGATCGCGACCTTTCCGTCGAGCGTCTTCATCCGTCGAACTCCTCACTTGCCGCACAAATGCGATAAATCGTGCTTTCGCGGTATCCAGTGATCACCTGGACGTGCCCGCCGAGCTTCTTGTCGAGGTCCTCGTCACCGCTGTCGGCCAGCAGCGGCCGTCCTTTCAGCGACGCGAGCTTCTGCTGGGTGGCCAGGACGAGGAGCCGTACGGAGTCGCCCCCATCGAGCACCGCGTCGAGCACCCGGGGCGACACCTGCTGGTTGCCCCGCCCCAGCACGAACCCCTGCCCGCCGATGACCGACAGAACCAGCGCCGACTCCCTGCCGCTGACCAGGCCGAACAGCTCGGCCTCCGCGACATCCGCCGCCACCAGGCGGCCGCCCTCGTGGACGCGTTCGACCACGTCCACGCCGAGCAGCGTGGTGGCGAGGCCCAGCGCGCGGCCGACGGCCCGCGTGGTGGCGCCAGGCCCGAGGACGTATCGGACGCCGGGCCGCATTCTGGCCACGACCTCCCGTGCGACCCCCTCGGCGGTGGCGGGCTCCACGCCTGACGATCCGGACTTGCGCCCCGACAGCGCGGCGCGGGCGGCGGGGACGCGCAGGCTGCCGTACAACCGGGGGCTGACCAGGCCGCGGCGGTAGGCGTCCTCATCGAGATCCACCACCTCGGCCTCGGCCGTACGCGCCGGGTCGAACTCCGCCGCGACGAATCCGGCGGCGGCCGGGCTGACGGCGAAACAGCCGGAGTACACCTTCACCCCGGCCGGGACGCCCAGCACGGGCGGCGCCTGGTCGCCGAGCGCGCGGACCGCGTCGAGCACGTCGCGCGCCGTCCCGTCACCGCCCGCGAACAGCAGCAGGTCCACCCCTGCCAGGGCGGCCACGGCGCGCCGCGTGTCCTCCGCGCTCGTCCCGGCGGACCCGCCGGACGACGGCCGGACCAGGTCGTACGGGGTCCCAGAGGCGCGCACGCTGTCCTCGCCCATCCGGCCCGGCACGGTCAGGACCCGTGTCCCGGGACGGCGGGCCACCAGCGTGCGGACGGCCCGCGCCGCCCGCTCGCCGGCCCTGGGCGTCGCGCCCATGGCCAGGGCCGCGCGCTGCACCTCCACGCCGTCGCTGCCTTTGAGCCCGGCCGCGCCGCCGAGCCCGGCGACCGGGTTGACGACCAGCCCGACCACCGCCGCGCCCGTCATGACAGATGCTTGCGGACGTAGGCGCGCCAGGTGGGCGCCCACTCCTTGGGGTCGTCGAGCGACGTCATGTCGATCTTGTGGACGGACTGGTTGTACGGCGCGCCCTTGACGAACTCGGGATCCCGCCGCGCCTCCTCGGCCACGTGCGCCAGGATGAGCGCGTACTCGTCGAGGTCCTCCCTCGAGTACGACTCCGTGGGCTCCAGCGTGAACGGCTCGGGCACCACGTACGGGTGGTGGCTGGTCCAGTAGTGCACCCCGAAGTCGGCCGCTCTGACGCCGATCTCCTCCGAGTGCACCCCGGTCTGCTCCGACAGCTCCTGCCACGAGTAGCGCACCTGCTCGACCCTGCGCCTGTCCCACGGCGCGGACGCGCCCGGGATCTGCAGGATCTTGTGCATCAGGTAGTTGTTGTTGAGTACGGCCGTCTCGGCGACCTGCCGCAGGCCCTCGGCGCCGAGCGCCATGATCCAGGCGTAGGCGCGCACGATGTTCGGGGTGACGCCGAGGAACGGCCGCACCTTGCCGATGGAGGCGGGCGGCGTCTCCAGGCGGTAGGACTCGCCGTCGAAGGCGACGACCGGGCCGGGCAGGAACGGTGCCAGGTCCTCGGAGACGCCGCACGCCCCCGCCGCGGGGCCGCCGCAGGCGTGCGGCGTGGAGAACGTCTTGTGCAGGTTGAAGTGGCACAGGTCGAATCCGGCGTCGCGGGCGCGGGTGATGCCGAGGATGCCGTTGGCGTTGGCCTGGTCATAGCAGGCCAGGCCGCCCGCCTCGTGCACCAGGTCCACGAACTCCCTGATCCGGGGGTTGAAGATGCCGGTGTCCTCCGGGTTTGTGATCATCAGTGCGGCGGTGCGCGGGCCGACTGCGGCGCGCAGCGCCTCGATGTCGGGCAGGCCGTCGGCGTCCGGCATCAGGGTGATGACCTCGTAGCCCGCGGTCTTGGCGCAGGCCGCGTTCGACGGGTGGGAGAACATCGTGGTGATCACCTGGTCGCGACCCGCCTCGCCGCGGGCCGCGTGGTACGCGCGGATCATGGCGATGTTGGCGTAGATGGCCGCCGATCCGGAGCCCGGCTGGAGCGAGACCCGCGCCATGCCGGAGATCTCCGCCAGCATGCGTTCGAGCCGCCAGTAGATCTCCAGCACGCCCAGCACGGTGTCCTCGTGCTGGAGCGGGTGCAGCTCGGCGATGGCGGCGGCGAACCTGTCATTGACCTTGGGGCTGTACTTCATCGTGCAGGTGCCCTGCCCGACGTCGATGTTGAGGTCGACGCCCAGGTTCTCCTGCGACAGCCGCAGGTAGTGCCGCAGCACGTGCAGCTGGGACATCTCGGGCAGCTTCGGCGGCTGCGCGCGGCCCACGGAGTCCGGCAGCTCGACGCGGGGCGCGCCGGGCTCGGGCACGGCGAGGCCGCGGCGGCCGGGCGCCGACAGCTCGAAGATGATCGGCTCGTCCCAGCGCGCCTGGTGGAAGCGGCGCAGCGGCGGCTTCGGCGCGACGGGGAGCTCGGCGAAGGACTCCGTGGTGTTCACAGCGTCTCCTGTACGGCTGCGGCGAGCCGGTCGATGTCGGCGATGGAGTGGCGTTCGGTCACACAGACCAGGACCGTGCGGTCGTCGAGCGGGACGCCGCCGTAGATGCCGCGCTCGCGCAGCCCGTCGAGCAGGGCCGCGCTGGAGGGCACCTCGATGGCGAACTCGCGGAAGTGGATCGCGTCGCGGTGCGGCACCGTGACCGACGCGGCCAGGGCCTCCATGGCGTAGCGGGTGCGGGCCAGGATCGTCTCGCCCAGGTCGCGCATGCCCTGGGGGCCCATGAGCGCCAGGTAGACCCCGGCCGTGATGCCCCAGAGGGCGGCGGCGGTGCCGACCCACTCCTTGCCCTCCTCGCGGTGCGCGAAGGAGGTGCGGTCGTAGTAGACGTCGCCGAAGCCGTACTCGCCGGGCACCTTCGTCGGCGCGATGCCGAACAGCCGGGACGGGAACTCCGCGACCAGCGGCTCGTGGTCATGGGTGGCGATGTAGCCGGCGTGGCCGCCGCCGTAGCTCTGGTGCATGCCGAGCGACTGGATGTCGCCGCAGACGATGTCCGCGCCGTAGGACGCGGGCGGGGCGAGCACGCCGAGGGAGATCGGGTCGGCGCCGACCACGAGCAGCGCGCCGTGCGCGTGGGCCAGGTCGGCCAGCTCGCGGCCGCGGGTCTCGACGACGCCGTAGACGTTCGGGGTCTCCAGGTAGATCGCGGCGTAGGAGTCGTCGAACGCCTCGACCGCGATCTCGCCGCCCTCGCCCACCTCGGCCAGGACGATCTCGACGTCCGGGGCGAGGAAGTCGCGCAACTTGCTCAGTTTGTCGGCGGTGATGGCGGCGCTGACGCAGACCTTCGAGCGCCCGGTGTAGCGGCACGCCATGCGCAGGGCGGTGCCGGCCGCCTGGAAGCCGTCGTAGGTCGGGACGTTGACGACGTCCATCTCCAGCAGCTCGCCCATCATGCTGACGTACTCGAACAGGGCCTGGAAACGGCCGTGGTCCTCGTACGGCTCCCCCGCGTACGCGGTGAGGAACTCGCTCCTCCCGTTCACCTCGTCGCACACGGCCGGGACGTGGTGCGGGTAGCAGCCGTGGCCGAGGAAGCTCAGCGCCTGCTCCGTGTCGGTGACGCGGTCCAGCAGGCCCTTCATGTGGCGTACGAGGTCGTGCTCCGCCGTGAACGGCTCGGGCAGGTCGAGCGGCCGGGCCAGGCGCAGCTCGGAGGGGATGTCGGCGTAGAAGTCCTCGACGCTCGACGCGCCGATCGCGGCGAGCATCTCGGCCCGCACGCCGGGTTCGGCGTTCGGGATGTACGGGTGCGTCACGTGTCTCCTTCGATCCTGAGCACTACGGCGTCGCGCGGGGCGAGCTCGATGTCGCCGCGCAGGCGGGTCTGGGTGAGCAGGTCCGTGCCGGGGTACGGCAGGGTGACCTGCTGCGGGGTGGTCGTGTGGTTGAGCAGGAAGAGGTGGCACCCGCGGCGGACCGCCTCCACGCCCGCGGGCACCTCGACGGCCGCGACGCCGCCGAGCACCTGGTCGAGCACGGGGGTTACGTCGTCGAGCAGGCAGCTGACGTAGGTGACGTTGCCCTTGCGGGTGATCGCGGGCAGGCCGTCAAGGTCTCCGCCCTCGTACGCGGCCAGCACCGCCGCGGGGCCGTCACCGCGTTGGTCGTCGCTGCCGAGGCGCACCCACTCCGTCCAGGTCCTGGCCACGCCGCTGGCGCCCCCCGCGTACCGCACCCGCTGGGTCGCGCCATCGGCGAGCGGCCAGAACTCGTCGATCGTGACGCCGAGCAGGTCGCGC
This sequence comes from Nonomuraea sp. NPDC004186, assembly GCF_053603495.1. NCBI lineage: Bacteria > Bacillati > Actinomycetota > Actinomycetes > Streptosporangiales > Streptosporangiaceae > Nonomuraea > Nonomuraea sp. NPDC004186. The sequence continues at coordinate 161,786 of NZ_JBSGFQ010000011.1, forward strand.
AGCGGGCCGGGCGCGCCGCCGTCGTGGACGCGGTCGGCGGCGTCCACGACGCCGCTGAACGGGCCGATCACCAGCTCTCCGGTGACCGACGCCAGCCTCCCGGCCTGCTCGGGTGTGCACAGGTAGAGGTTCGGGACGATCACGACGCGGTAGCCGGACAGGTCGCGGTCCGGCGGCGCGAGATCGACCGTGATGCCGCGGGCGTGCAACGGCGCGTACCAGGCGAGCAGCAGGTCCTTGAGCTTGAGCCGGTCGGACGGCATCGACTCCGGCGCCTCCAGGCCCCACCAGCTGTCCCAGCCGAGCACGAGTGCCACCTCGGCCCGCGTGTCCGTACCCGCGACCTCCGCGAGTCGCCGCAGGTCGGAGCCGAGGCGGAGGGTGTCCTGCCAGCCGCGCGTGCGCGTGCCGCCGTGCGGGAGGAGGGCCGAGTGGAACTTCTCCGGGCCGTACCTGGCCTGACGCCACTGGAAGAACATCACGCCGTCGGCGCCGTGCGCCAGCGCCTGAAGGCTGTGCAGCCGCATCATGCCGGGCGGTTTGGGGACGTTCACCTCGCGCCACGACACTGCCGACGGCGCCGACTCCAGCAGCAGCCAGGGGCGCCGTTTGAGCGAGCGCATCAGGTCGTAGCTGAGCGCGACCGCCACGTGCGACTCCGGGTCGGCCGGGTCGGGGTAGGCGTCGTCGCTCACCAGGTCCTCGGCCGCGGCCCATGCCCAGTAGTCGAGGCCGTGCAGGATGCTCATGAAGTTCGTGGTGACGGGAACGTCCGGGGTCACCACGCGCAGCACGTCACGCTCGGCCGTGAACAGCTCCAGGAGCGCGTCGCTGCAGAACCGGCGCCAGTCGAGGAGCTGAGCCGGGTTGATCGGCCCTGGCGCCTTGCGCGGCGGCTCGACCTGGCCGAACGCGGTGTAGTGCTGTCCCCAGCAGGACGTGCCCCAGGCGGCGTTCAGCGACTCGATCGTGCCATGGCGGGCCTCCAGCCAGGCGCGGAAGTGCCGGGCCGACTCCGGGCAGAAGCACTCCAGCGTATGGTCGGCGTACTCGTTGCCGACGTGCCACATGGCCAGGGCGGGGTGGCCGCCGTACCGCTCGGCCATGGCGGTGGCCAGCCGCACGGCGTGCTCGCGGAAGACCGGCGAGCTGGGGCAGTAACCCTGGCGCGAGCCGAACTCCAGCCGCACCCCCTGCGCGTCGACCGGCATGACCTCCGGGTGCTCACGGACCAGCCATGGCGGCGGGGTCGCGGTCGCGGTGGCGAGGTCGGCCGCGATGCCGTGCTCGTGCAGCAGGTCCAGGACGCGGTCGAGCCAGCCGAAGTCGTACGCGCCGGGCCGCGGCTCCAGCCGCGACCACGAGAAGACCGCGACGGTGACCATGGTCACCCCGGCCTCGGCCATGAGCCGCATGTCCTCGGCCCAGACCTCCTCGGGCCACTGCTCGGGGTTGTAGTCGCCACCGAACAACAGCCCCGGCACGCGCGTCAGGCTCACTCCCGCTCCTTCCTCGTGATATTTTGTATTCAGAATTCATAGTGCAGTATTTTGTATCGCGTCAAGCGGTAAGCTTGGCCCGGCCGAAACCCGAAGGAGCCTCATGCCCATCGAGCGGCGACCGCTTCGCGAGCAGATCAGGGAAGAGCTGCTGACCAGGCTCGACCGGGGCGACTTCGTCGCGGGCACCGACGTCAACGAGGCCGCGCTGGCCGCGGAGCTGGGCGTCAGCCGCACTCCCCTGCGCGAGGCCCTCATCACCCTCGCGGGCGAGGGCGTGCTGGAAAGCAACCAGGGCCGCGGCTTCAGGTTCGCGCCGGTGAGCCGCAAGGAGTTCCGGGAGCTGTGCGAGATCGTCGCGGCGCTGGAGTCGCTCGCACTCGACTGCTCCGACCCCGACCACCTGCGCCGCATCGCGCCCGAGCTGCTGACGATGGCCCAGGAGTTCCCCGACCGGATCGCGGAGCAGCAGGAGATAGAGCGTCACGATGACGAGTGGCACGACCTGCTGCTGAGCGGCTGCCGCAACGAGCGCCTGCTCGACCTCATCACCAGCGTCAAGGCGGGGATGCGCCGCTACGCCCACCTGCTGGCGGGCGACGACACTCCGCTCGAACGGGAGGCGACCGAGCACCGCCTGGTGGCCGAGCTCCTCATCGCCGGAGACCTCCCCAAGGCCGCACAGGCCCTGCGCGACAACTGGGTCAACGGCATGGAACGCATGATGTCCCGCATCCCCTCAGCCGATTAGCCCCCCGGCCCGCGCCTCCCTCTCTCATCCGCCCACCGCTCATCCCAGCGGCACAATCCCCGCACCCCGTTTCACCAGCCGCACCACCGGGCCGGCCCCATCATGGCCCGCACCAGCCGGTCGACGGGGCGAGGTCTTGGTGGCCGGTCAGCACCACGGCGGCGGGCCTGCCGTTCACGGCCGGCAGCGACACCGCCACCGGCCGGTCCAGTTCGCTATGTCAGCACCTCGAACAGCCGGCACCTCGGCGCGCGGGGCTTTGGTGGCGGGGTCACGACGGGCAGGGCGGTCAGCGACGCCCGTCAACTTCTGCCAGACCAGCAGATAGCCGGCCTCGAGAAACAGGCGAGGGCAGAGAACGCAGGCGGCCTGCACGTAGCACGCCCACGAACTCGACAGCGACATCCTTCTGAGCAGGCGCGCGGAGGTGTCCCGCAATCGCTCTGAGCGCTAACGTGATCTGATGCCCCGCCTGCCCGCTCTCATCGCATCGAAGTACGCGGGCAACGCTCTCTACACTGCGCTGATCTACACGCTGGTGACGCCGCCGCCCCTCCCCGAAGCGAAACCCTGGGTGGCGGCCGGCACCGGCTGGATGATCGAGTTCACCCAGCTCGGCGATATCCCGGCCACGCTGCGACCGCTGCTGCGCAGCACGTTCAACCCGCCCGACCTCTCCTGTTACACGGTGGGCCCCGCAACAACCCGGACCGCGCACACGCTCTGACTACGGAGGACGAAGACGGAATGACAGCGTGGCGGATCCTGCTGCTCACGGCGACCGTGGCGGGCCTGGCATGCCTGGCGACGTCAATCGGTCGCCCCTGGGCGTACTTCACAGTGCAGAGCAACGTCATGCTCGCGCTCTACTACGGCTGGCGGCTGGTCACCTACCGCAGCAGGTCGGCCTCCCCCGACGTCAAAGGCGCGGTGACCTTATACCTGCTGGTCACGTGCCTGGTGAACTACATCTCACGCGACCTCGCGAACCCACTGGCGCTGCTCGACGGCGGCGGCGTGCGCGGGCTGGGCAACTTCCTGCTGCACTACGTGACGCCCGTCATGGCGCTGGTCGACTGGGCCGCCTTCGACCGGTCGCGCCGGGTGCGCTGGGCCGCCCCGTTCGCCTGGCTGGGCTACCCGCTCCTGTACGGCGCCTTCGTGCTGCTCGCCGCCCCCAACCTGCCCCGCCGCTACGTCTACCCGTTCCTGAACGTTGAACGACTGGGCTGGCCGACAGTCGCGTCGCTGGCAGCCGCCGCACTGGCCGCCTTCGTGGTGCTGGGCTACGTCCTGTTCGGCGTCCACCGGCTCACGACCAGACCAGCGGACGCTTGAGCCCGCACCGAATCTGGCATCGTCCGCAGAGGGGATCGACCTTGACGACCCCGGCCGCCACCTCATCCAGCCCTAAGGAATCATCCCTTCGTAGGAGCAAGCGAACAGGTGGAACCTGGCGGCGATGAGCTTTCGCGACTCGGAGCGCACGACCAGGCGGGCCGCCCCCGCGATCAAGAAGTCCTGACGAACGGGGCAGCGACGTGTCCACCGGCCCTGATCCCTTCTCCGAACCAAGGCCAAGCGAGTCGTACTCAGCGGCACATCGCATCGACGAGTTCCGAGAAATGCGGGAACTCTGCTCGTGCGGCAGCCACGATCTGGGCGGGGGCACGGCGGCGACCGGGTGCGTGTCGTTCAGCGATCGCATGGAAGGCCTCATTCGGCTCCGCAGGCAAGTCGGGATCACTGAATGCCTCCGCGGGACCCAGACCAGCGGCGAACAGCCAGAGGAGATCACCAAGGTCCCGGGCAATCACACCGCGCTCACCCTCGGAACCGATGTAGACAACGGGCTGGTCGGTGATCGCCACATCAGGCCGTACCAGCCAGAAGCCGGTGTAGTCACCCGTCCCGGTCGCGCCGAAGAAGCGGAACTCGCTACCATCGACCTCTTGGTTGCCGGTCCACAGCTGGAACCACCACGCCGTCCGATCGGGCTCCTCGAACTGATCGTATAGCTCGAAGTCACAGCCGCGAGCCTCGTCGGCTTCCTCATCCCACTCCCACTCGAAGCCAACCTGAGCCACCTCGGCCAGGGCAGTGGGCAATACGAGACCTTGAGACATGTCCGCCATCCCAAAAGATTAAACGATCACCAAAGGCTGCTGGAAACGTGGCGCTTAAAGCGCGGGAGCGCTCGAGGATCGCCCGACAACAGGTGCTCCGGAGTGCCCGAGGTCGTTGCGGCCATCACCATCGGCCGGGCCAAGGCCGACAGTTCCGTCGCCCGCACCATCACCAAGCTCTGCCGATCCGACCTCCTCGCGATCGACGACATCGGCCTGCTCCCGCTCAGCCACAAGACAACCGAAGCCTTGTACCGCCCGGTCGATGCCGCCTACCAACACCACCTCTCGCCATCACCATCAACATCCATCCCTCCGGGTTCAACACGATCATCCCCAAGCCCACCGCCACCGCCTCATGCGCCACGCACACATGGTCAAGGCCAGCGGTGAATGAGATCTCATGGCCGCTTGCCTGGACCGGGGTGGCCGCCCGCCTGGACAAGATCGTGGCCGTCCACATCCAGCGATTACATGGGCAACATCAACAGCTGAGCGGCTGGTACTCGAAGACACCTACCACGTGTGAGTACCAGCCGCTTTGACTGGTGGCGGCCCCCACTCCGGCAAGGCTTTGGTCGTACGGACGGCACCGCCTCATGATCGCTGCCTGTCGGCCGATTGTCCCGTCTCGCACGGGTTCGGGGTTTCGTCCTCGGTCTACCTCAGCGCCCCGCGAACCGGTGCAAGGCGTCGAGCACAGCCGGGGCGGGGGTATTCGGGTGGTCGGCGTCGTGCAGCAGGTGGTCCACTCCGGGCAGTGGCACCCGGCCCGGTCCGCCGACGTGCGCGCGGCGTAGGGCGGCGGTCAGGGCGTCCGTTGTAGCGCAAGGGACTTGGGCGTCGTTCGTGCCGCAGGTCAGCAGTACCCTGGTCCACGGCCGCAGGGCCGCGGCGGAGTCAGGCGGGTAGACGGCGTCGTCGCTGATCACAAACCGGCCGCTCGCCCCTTGGAAGGCCTCGAAGAGCTTGGCGATGGCGGGCGGCAGGTTGGTGGTGTCGACCGGTCGGTGTTCGCGCAGGGCGGTGACGGCGGCGTCGATCGCCGCATCGATCGCGCGCTGCTGCTCCGGGGTGAACTGACCCTGCCGGGTCGCCTCGGCGATCTGGGCGTGCAGTTGCAGCGCGACCAGGTCCAGCATGCGGATCGCCTGCGGTTGCAGCAGCGCCAGGCCGGTCGGGCGCGGGTGGACGGTGCCGCCGAGCAGCAGCGCGGTCATCGCGCCCTCGCTGTGCCCGACGACCATCAGCGCGTGCGGGTCGGTCTCCGGCTGATCGCGCAACGACTCGTAGGCGGCCTTTGCCTGACGGACGACCCGCGGCGACGAAGACCGCGTTCGCCGACGCGGTGGCCGCCGTCGTCGCCGTGTCCATGGCCGTGGGGCGGCGCTTCGCCAGGAGCTTCGTCGTCGACGCGTTGTCCCCGTGGCTGGTGGCCTGCGCGGTGACCGGCGGTCGTCTGCTGGCGCCGGCCGGGCGAGGCGAGTTGATCAACACGAGTGCGCTCTTGGGAGCGGTGATGTGAGCGCGGCATCATTCCCGGTGATCTGCGTGTTCACCGAGGCCTTTGGTACGAGGCACCCACTCCGCGACCGTGGTATTCGCAGGTTAACCATCAGGGTCACCCTGGGGTGCTGTCACTGTGGCTGGACACGTCCGCTGTACGGCTGGACGCGCCGCCGGCCGGCTGCCGCGGAGCCAAACGAGACGGGCCGGTACCGAATGGGTGTCAGCGTGCGACCCGGTGCGAGCACGGCCACGATCACGGTGAACGACTTCAGCACCGAGGTGTCCCTGGCACGGGCGTTTCCGGCCGAGACCTGGCCGCATCTGGGCGCGTACATCGACGACGACGCAACCACCACCACCTTCGACAACCTGGCGGCTTCGGCGTATGCGTCCGAAGTACTCCAGACGTGTGCCCCGCGGTCCTGCGTCGTCTACACGGGGCACGAATTCTTCCAGGGGTGTGACACCCGCCTGTGGTCTCTACGACAACCATCGCGATCTTCCCGTGGACTCGGCCTGCGCCTTGTTGATCATGTTTGGTGATCGTCCCTGAGCTGCTGGAAGTCTTCCTCCCCCACTTGGCCGGTGTCCGCATCGAGCGAGTCTTCCGTTCCGGTGAGTCGGTACGGATCCAGGCCAGAACGGGCACGTCGCAGGCGGCATGTCCTGCGTGTGGAGGGGTGTCGGAGAGGTTGCACAGCCGATACGAACGGCGGCTGTGCGATCGCGCCATCGGTGGCCAGGAAACCTGTCGGAGACGGCCGTCACGGCCGGCGTGCTCGCCTGGCGAGAGCAGGCTCGCGCAGGGGCCGTCATGTTCGCCGGCAGTCGGCCGGCTCAGCTGTCGCCCGCGCGGAGTACCTCGCTCAGCCGTCGTCGGCGGCGTAGCGCCGATTCGACGGGCACCATGACGGCGACCGCCGCCAGGAACACGACCGCCACCAGGCCGAGCCCCCACCACGGCAACGCCAGGGCCGGATCGGCGCCGGTGAGCAGGCGCAGGGCGAGCGAGCCGAACGTCAGGCGGGCGAGCAACACCCCGAGCAGCGGACCGCCCGCAGCGGCGACCACCACCGGCGGCAGCAGTTCTCCCGCGGCGACCCAGCGAGCCTCCCGGGGCCGCAGTCCGAGGGTGCGCAGCCGGGTCAGGGTCTGCCATCGCTCCGGCGCGCCGGCTGCCGTGCCGAGAACGAGTCCCAGCAGGCCCAGAACCGGCAGGGTTACAGCCGAGACCCACGCCAACCGCAGGAGCCCCGAGGCCAGCGGCCCATCCGCAGTCCCGTGGCCGACAGCGGCGCCAAAGGTAAGCGCGTACGAGGTCAAGGCCACGGAGGTCACGAGCACCAGCAGCGGCAGCACCCGGGCCGAGGTCGCCGCCGCCTTCGCGGCCCCGAACACCGCCAGCGGCCGGCTCGACCGCAGAAGCCGCTTGAGCACGAAGCGCATCACGAGGGGCAGCGCCCGCGCCAGCACGAGCGCGCCTGCGAGCGCGCAGAGGGCAGGCGCGCTCGCGGGCAGCACCCCGCCACCGACTCCACGCTGGTACAGAGCGACGATGGCGCCGGACGCGGCCGCCAGCACCCCGGTCTCAAGGGCGGCCCGCCGCAGTCGTACGGTGTTACGCACCCACCGCCGCGCACTCCGGTTGGCCGGGACGCGGCGATCCCGGGTGGCGCGGGCGGCGGTGAGCGTGCCGAACGCCGGTCCGGCGGCGACGGCGGTGACCACCACGGGAGCCACCCACTCCCAGGAGGCCCCCGGCGCGACGGCCCGGGCCAGACCGAGCCCGGCCGCCGCGGCCAGCAGCGCCATCACGGTGGATTCGAGCAGCAGTTCGCCACCGATCACCGGTAGCGACATCCCTCTCTGCCGGGCGGCGGCCAGGGCGGGAGCACGGCGGTGCACCAGCAGGTCGGCCGCGAGCAGCAGTACCAGGACCGCGACGGCGAGCAGGGTGATGAGCAGGATGGACGCCTGCGCGGACGCGGCGTCGACCTGGGAGCTCACGTTCCGCAACACCCCGTCGAGCCGGGTCTCCCACTTCAGCGAGCCGTCCCGGGCGCCAGAGGAGCCGGAGGCCGCCTTGAGCGCGACCACCTTCGCGGCGACCGACGGGACCTCGTCCCAGGTGAGCCGGGTCGGTTCGGGCGTGAACCAGACGGTACGCCGCAACTCGTCCTGGCCGAAGGCGAGCCGGGCGTCGGGCAGCGAGTCGCGTGACAGCAGCCCGGCGAACCGGGTGCTTCCCGTGCCGTCCGCGCCGGCGACGGGACTCAGCAGCGAGGGGAGGAGCCGCCAGGCGGGATCGGCGCTGTCCCGAGGCCGGAAGATGCCGCTGACCTGGACCTTCTTGACATTCCCCTGGTCGTCTGCCAGCGGGAGGCGGGAGCCGGGACGGAGCTGGAGAGCGGCGGCGTCCGCCTCCGACAGGCCCACCTGCACCGGCCACGGCGGCGCGCCGTAGGGAACCTCCGCCGTCGCGGAGGCGGTGGGCCGGGGCGGGCCGCCCGCGATCCAGGTCACGTCGGGCCCACCGTCGCGGGCCACATAGGCGAGCTGGAACGTACGCAGCACGCTGCCATCGGTGATCTTGAGGGTGGGGCTGGTGACGGTGCCGACGGGTGGACGCAGGGCGGCGCGCAGGCCGGGGCCGAGTTCGTCCGTCGCCCTGGCTCGGAAGTCGTCGACGTCCTCGGCGAGGCGGGGGTGCCGGACGCGGCTGCCGTTCGGCCCGTCGTCGCCTTCCATGCGGGCGTGGACCTGAAGGTCGCCGCCGGTCCTGCGTACCGCGTCCCGTACGGCGGCGTCGGCGGTCGCGGACAACGTCGGCGGCATCGCGCCGGCGAGCAGCGTGACGACCGCCACCACGACGGCGGCCAGGAGCAGCGGCCCGGCGTCCGCGCGGGCGCGGCCGACGACGCTGGGCCAGTGCGGTGCCGGGATCCTCACGACGCCACCCGCAGATACGCGGCATCGGCAAGCTGGGCCTGGACGACGACCACCGCGCTCACCGCCAGCGCGCACCCGGCCAGCAGCCCGGTGAGCAGGGCGGCCTCGGCGGCCCACGGCCAGACGGGCAGAACCTCGGGGACGGGAGCGGCGCCGGTGTCGGAGCGGACGAGCAGAGGCGCGACGACGCGGGTGGCCAGCGCGCCGACGACCGCGCCCGCCGCGAGCAGCGGCAGCAGGATGCCGACGTGCTGGCCGAGCAGCACGGTACGGATCTCGCGCCGGGTCATCCCGAGACCCCGCAGGCGCGCCATCTCGACCGCGCGGGCCCGCAGGTCGAACGTCACGTGCAGGACGATTCCGGCGATCATCAGCAGCACTGCGGCCGGTACGAGCAGCCGGAGCACGGCCGGGAGCCCGGCCCGCAGCGGGCCGCCGGTGAGCCGGGCGGTCTCGGACGCGCGCGTGGTGACGCTGCCGAGGCGGAGATCGGCCGCATCACCTCTGGCGGGATGGCCGACCCACCACGCGTCCACGGGCACGTCGAAGTCGCCGCTGACGGCGAGGGCACGGGAGAGGGCGTCGAAGTCGGCCAGGATGGCCGCGGCACCCGGAGCGGACGGCACGGCCGGCAGCACCTCGGCCACGCTGACCTGTACGGGGGTGAGGCCGACGGTGAGGTCGAGCCGGGAACCGCGCCGGGCGTCCACCTCGTCGGCGAAGCGGGCGGAGACGGCGACGGGCACCGGTCCCGGGGCCGGGAAAGCAGTGGCGACCAGGTTCCTGGCTGCGTCCGGCGGGCCCTTCAGCGCGACGGTCGTGGTCATCCTCAGCTCGGTACCCGCGGGGGTGCTGGTCAGGGCGACGGCCGGATTGCCGAGCTGCCCGGGGGCCGGCCCGGCTGAGGTGGCGGTCCAGGGCGATGCCCCAGAGGCTGTTCCCGCCACGGTGAGAGTCACGGCGACGCGGCTGTCCCCCGTCGGGGGGTCCGCCAGGGCATCGGAGTGGCCGGTGCCCACGTTCCCCGTTGCGATCGCGAACGGAAGGGACACCGCGACCAGCCGGAGCCCTTCGGCCGTCGCGCAGTCCGGCAGCGGATGCGCTTTGCCGTCGAGCGGGATGGGTTCACCAGTGCAAGGAGTACGCAGCCCTGTCGCATCCTGGAACAGCAGCCGGGGCGTCACGGTGAGCGGCGTCGTACCGGTTGCGTTGGCGACCAGGGAGAGCGCGGCTCCGGCCGGGACGGGAACACCGGCGGCGCGCGTCGGCGGCGCGAGACCGGCGCCCACAGCGTTCCAGGTGCGTCCGTCGTTCAGCCGTCCGCGCAGCAGCGCCCCGGCACGAGTGGTGTCCACGGCGATCAGCCGCGGCGGGTCACCGGCGCCGCCGAGCCACTGCCCGACCGCGACGCCACGATCGGTGGCCGGGCTCACCTCTCCCCCGCTGGCCGCGCCGACCACCGGGCCCTGCCCGGCGGCGGGCGGGGCGGTGAGGGTGAGCGCGAGATCGGTGCCGACGGACAGATCGGCCTGGTCCTGCTGGGAGCGCTGCCACGTGGCGTCGAACCCGATCCCGTACGTGGCCGCCGCGCAGCCCAGCCCGATGAGCAGCCCCGCCGCGACCGCTTGTGGCCTGCGGGCGGCTTCGAACGCGGCCAGCGGAACCATCAGCCCGCGAGCCCGGCCGGCCAGCCGTTCCACACCGCGCAACGCGGGCCACACCAGGCGCAACGTCACCGCGGATCCGGCGATGAGCAGCAGCGCGGGAGCGAGCACTCGTACGGCGTCGACGGGAGACCCTGAACCGGTCGGCTGATCGCGTAACTGCCACCAGCCGACGGCGGCGAGCGCCACGAGCAGCAGGTCGGCGCCAGATCGGGCAAGCAGATCCCGCCGCCCGCGTACACCTCCGGAAGGGGTCCGCAGCGAGGGCACGACGAGCACCACCGCCAGCGTCAGCGCGCCGCCGGCGACGGACAGCACCTGTACGGCGTTCACGCCGAAAGATGTGGCGAGCCCGGCCCCGGCCATGGGCGGCAGCCGGGTCAGCCCGGCGTGCAGGGCGGACGACGCCGGGATCGCGACCGCGGTGGCGAGCACGGCGAGCGCGCCGGCCTCGACGAGCGCGGCGGTGGCGAGTTGACCGCGGCCGACGCCCAGCGCGGCCAGCAGGGCGGTCTCGTCGCTGCGCACACCGGCGCTGAGCCGACCGGCGAGGGCGAGGGCGGTCGCGGTCAGGACGAGGCCGATGGCGGCGACGGCGAGCACGGCGGCCGTGGTGACCCGCTGCTGATCGTGGGCGGCCAGCAGGGTCGAGGGCAATCGGGAGGCGACTCGCTGGATCCGTACCCGGTCGCCGAGCGTCTGTCCCAGCCGGCGGTCGGCGCCGAGCACGGCCTGGGTGACGGTGTCGAGGTCACGGCCGGCGGGGGCGGACAGGTCGGGGTGGGCGCTGATCTCCAGCCGGTCGAGGGTGGAGCCGCCGCCGAGCAGGTCGGCGAGGTCGACGATGAACGGCCCGTACGCGTGAACCGGCTGTGCGGAGCGGCCGTCGCGGTAGGCCGGATCGTATCCGGTGGCGGCGAGGGGGTCACGGTCCCAGCCGGTGCCCGGCAGCGGGCGTACGACCCCGACCACGCTCACCTCGATCCTCTGGTCGGGATCGTCGGCCAACTCTCTGCCGAGGCGGACCCGGCTGCCGACAGTCAGGCCGAGCTGCCGTGCGGTGCTTTCCAGGACAACGGCCTCCGTCGGCGCGACACCCGCCCGCGGCAGGCGTCCGGCGGCCAGCCGGGTGCGGGCCGGCAGGTCCTCCATCCCCGACAGGTACGCCACAGCCGGAACACCGGCGCTGGGGAGCGACCGCATCGCGGACGACGCGCGCGCGGCCGTCGTTGTCGCGAACGGAGCGAGGGCCGAGGTCAGCACGCCGAGGGTGTCGTCGGCGACGGATCTCGCGTGCTCGCCGCGAATGGTGACGGTGTAGGCGGTGACGTCGATCTGGTCGGAGGTGGCGCGAGAGGCGGCAGTCTCCAGCGCCTGCTCGGCGGTACGGGTGAGCAGGAGGGCGCAGGTGCCCAGCAGCGTGGGGCCGACCACGGCGACGGCCAGGAGGGCTGCCAGCAATGGCCATTGCGCACGGGCTCGCCGGGCGACCAGCCTCAGCACGGCCAGCTCTTACTGATCACGAATCGCCCTGACCGTTGGAGCGTCCGTCGAGCCGCCCATCAGAGCGCATGCCGGGATGCTCGTCGAGATGCCCGTCGTTGATGCGGATCACCCGATCCGCCAGCGCGAGCATCGTCGGATCATGCGTGGCGACCAGCGCCGTCACCCCTTCGGACTCCACCACCCCGCGCAGCAGTGCCATCACCGACAGACCGGTCTCGGCGTCCAGCTGCCCGGTCGGCTCGTCCGCGATCAGCAGCCGGGGCGAGGCGGCCAGCGCCCGGGCGATCGCCACCCGCTGCTGCTGCCCGCCGGACAGCTCAGCGGGTAGTTGCTCGGCATGGGCGGCCAGTCCGACCAGTTCCAGCAGCAGCGCGACCCGCCGCTCACGCTCCACCGGCGGTACGCGGGCCAGCCGCAGCGGGGCGCCCACGTTCTCCGCGGCCGACAACACCGGGATCAGGCCGAAGGTCTGGAAGACGTACGAGACCTTCTCCCGCCGTAGCAGGGACAGGCCGTCCTCGTCGAGGGCGGTGATGTCCGTTCCGTCGACGAGGACCGTTCCGGAGTCCGGGCGGTCCAGGCCGCCGATGATGTTGAGCAGCGTGGTCTTGCCGGAGCCGGACCTCCCGACGAGGGCGGTCATGGTGCCGGCCGCGAGCTCGAACGTCACATCCCGCAACGCGTGCACGGCGGTCGCCCCGCTGCCGTACCGGCGATGAACGCCACGCACGCTGACCAGGAGCCCGCCGTTCATCCGGCCCCGCCGCCGTCGGGACGGATCGCGACGTGATCGGCTTCCAGCACCAGCCGGACCCGTCGCGTCAACGCCAGCGCCTCCCGGTAGTCGCGCGGCACCTGAATCCGCCCTGCCCGGTCCATCACCGCGTATTCCTCGGCGATCACCTGCGGGGCGCCGTCATCTCCGGTAGCGGTACGCCGCAACACTTCGCTGCTCGTGCGCCCGTCGCGAATCGCCACCGTCCGCTCCACCTGCCCGCTGACCGCGGGATCGTGGGTCACGATGACGACGGTGACGCCCAGCCGCCGGTTGATCTCCCGTAACAGCCCGAACACCGCGGCCGATGTGGCGCTGTCCAGTTCCCCGGTCGGCTCATCGGCCAGCAGCACCCTGGGCTCGTTGGCAAGGGCCACCGCGATGGCCACCCGCATCTGCTGCCCGCCGGACAGCTGCGCGGGCCGCCGCTCGGCGCACTCGGCGACGCCGAGCAGGTCCAGCAACTCGGCAGCGCGCCTGCGGCGTACCCGGCCGGGAGTGCGGGCCGCTGTCATCGGCAGGTCGACCATCTGCCGCGCGGTCAGGTACGGGATGAGGTTGGCGGCCGTCTGCTGGCGTACGAGTCCCACGGTGTGCCGCCGATAGCGGACACGATCGGCCCGCGACATGTCCAGCAGATTCCACTGATCGACCCGCACCCGCCCGGCGGTGGGAGCGTCGACCCCGGCCAGGATGGACAACAACGTCGACTTCCCCGACCCGGACGCTCCGACGACGGCCACCATCTCCCCGCTGTCCACGACCAGGTCCAGCCCCTGCAGTGCCTGCACCTCGACCGACCCGGACTGGTAGATCCGCACCAGGCTCTCGCACACGATCAGCGCGTCTCGTCCGAACTCCGGCGCCTTCGCAGGCGGCTGCGGCAGGGATAAGGGCGTGATGGACATCCCCCTCCTCAACCCCGGCACGGCTCTGCCTCAGGGCCAGACTCTATCGTCCTCGCAAATCGGACCCAAGACTCTTTCACACCGCGGATCTCACCGTGCGCTCGCGTGAAGGGTGTCGATACTCCGTTCACGGTCGTGAGCTGCGGGTTTGCTTGGCTTCCCGGTCGGAGCGGCGCGGGCCGCTGCGCCGCGGCGGCTTCGTCACCTAGGAGCTGTTTGGGGTTCGGATCTTGGTGAGGGTCGGTGTTGGGCTGGCCGTGGCTGGTAGAACTCGGATGTGGCGCGCTTCGATGTGACCGATGCCGAGTGGGCTTTGATCGAGCCGCATCTGCCGGTGGCGGC